>CAMEPN010000320.1 GCA_945931735.1 uncultured Clostridia bacterium | reverse complement strand
GAGGAACAGATAAACACATACAAGAATTACTACTATACCTCTCTTCAGAAGTCCTCAGAGCGCTGGCACGAAAATGATAATAACTACTTCCATTTTATTGACCACTTCCTGTTTACGCTGAAGATGAGCTACTTTGAGCTTGACAGCAGGTTTTCAAATCTAAAGGATAAAAAGATAACCAAAAAACAGCGAATTGAAGCGTTTATTACCGACAGCCTGCTTCCTGTATCCAAGCGTGAAATCTGCGACAAACTGCCGGATATAAGCGTCACGACTATCGAAGCCGAACTTGGAAAACTCCTTAAAGCAGGCAAGATCAAGAAACTCGGGAGCGGTAGAGCTACCAAGTATAAAGCCTTTCGGTGATTAGTATGCTCTGATATACGAACTCGAAATCAATAACACCGAAAAAACGCTTGTCTGCCTAAATAGAAAGTTGGGGAATTATTACCTCAAGTTTACTGTATACTCTATGATATTTAAATATTTTGTGATATACTATAACAACGAAGTATCGGGAAAATACCCCTAAGTTAACAGTGAGTGGTGAAATGAAAGGTACTATATAGCGTGACAAATATCTTCAAAAGCTTATTTGGGAAAGTTAATGTATAATCCCATTGACAAAGTAGCATAATTGTGTTATAATATGACTACGAACATGGGGGCGTTATTTATGAATAATTCTATCTCAATAAGACCATCAAAGGATATTCGCACTAATTATGCTCAGATTTCTGCCCTGACAAGGGAAAATCCGGTAGCAATCACGGTCAACGGCAAGGAAGATACTGTACTTCTCAGCCATGAGGAGTCTCAGCAGACCATGCACTACATTTCAGAACTTGAAGAAAGACTAGCTTTGTATGCTCATCTCGCGCAAAGCATGGACGATATAAAGCTTGGAAGAGTTCATAGCGCTGATGATGTATTCAACGATTTAATAAGCGACCTGGAGAACCTTGACGTATGAATTGCAGAGTAATATTCACCGATACGGCAGAATCAGATCTTCGTGATATAGCATATTATATTGCGATGCAGTCAAAGGATAAGAATATTGCGATCCGATTTGTAAACAAACTAAGAGAAAAATGCAAAAATCTCGAAATGCTGCCGGAAAGCGGTTCTCTCCCAAAAGACAGGGTTCTTGTAAGCAATGGATACCGTTTTCTTGTTCATGAAAATTACCTTATGTTCTACTATTATGTCAATGAAGAAAACACGGTATACGTTAATGCAATTTTCAACGCAAAGCAAGATTATACTTGCG
This sequence comes from uncultured Clostridia bacterium, assembly GCA_945931735.1. Lineage (GTDB taxonomy): Bacteria > Bacillota > Clostridia > Oscillospirales > Ruminococcaceae > CAG-115. The sequence continues at coordinate 1,637 of CAMEPN010000320.1, read as the reverse complement.
TGATGAAAAAGTTTATTTAATACTCAACAGAACTATTTTCAGCATCTGTCAACAATGACAGGTGCTTTTCTTTTGCCACTTCTGCGAAAGGACTAATTACATGAATTTATTCAGCAGCTTATTTCATTCAATAGATAAGCCTAAAACAGTAAGTTCCCACCATTTCTTTAAGGAGCGTTTCTAGATCAGCTGCAACGATTTACGTTGAAAAATCAAACACGCTATCAAGGCTTACCAATATTAATGAATACGTCGCCCCAAAATGAACACCTTGGCCGCTGAAGTTGAACAGTTGCGTCGGCAAGAATGAACACCTTCGTCGGCGAAGTTGAACAGTTAATAGAATCACGGTAAAATGGTATTACACGCGAAGCGTGAATACTGAAAGGAGGTCATGTTTATGACCAATTACCGTGAGATACTGAGATTATTCTGTCCTCGGGGCAAGATAAACAGGAAGACCCGGCTGTTAGTTCAGCTTCCTACAACGGCGAACAGTATGGTTTCACCAGAGGCGATTCGTATTATGGAGGTGTTAAGTAATGCTGACAGAAAATACGATCACCAAGCTTCGGGAAATGCGTCTGAGCGCTATGGCAGCTGCATTCAAGGAGCAGCTGACCGATCCGAACATTGCGGAGCTTTCTTTTGAAGATCGTTTCGGACTGCTTGTGGACAAGGAATGGCTGACGCGAAAGAATAATCATCTCGCAAGGCTGATCAAGAATGCCCGTTTTTCAGAACCCAATGCGTGTGTGGAAGATATTTCATACAGCTCCGGCAGAAAGCTGGATAAGGCACAGATCACTCGACTGGCAAGCTGTAACTTCATTTACGAGCACCACAATCTGATGCTGCTTGGCGCGACAGGCTGCGGAAAGACTTACATTGCTTGTGCGCTTGGAATGGCGGCAGCACGGCAGTTCCTGACCGTGCAGTATGTCCGGCTTCCGGAACTTCTCACGGAGCTTGCTATCTCCAGAACTACGGGTACATTCAGCAAAACCATTGACAAGTACAAGAAGCCGGCGTTGCTTATCCTTGACGAATGGCTGCTGTACCAGCTCAAGGAAAGCGAAGCACGCGACCTGCTTGAGATTGCCGAAGCACGCTACAAAAAGGGTTCGATCATCTTCTGTTCCCAATTTGATGTACCCGGCTGGCGTGACAAGATTGGCTCGCCGATTATTGCCGATGCCATCTGTGACCGCATCGTGCATGATTCTTACAGAATCGTGATTGAATGCGAGGAATCTATGCGAAAGGTGTTCGGCGTCGATAAGGCTGACGCATAAAGGAGCCTTCGGCTCATCGGGCTCTGCCCGAACCCGAGGTTTTTCGCTTTTGTTTCCAAGTGATAAAAAAAAGGCGATGTCGCGCTATACGACATCGCCTCATCTCTTGCAAACCTCACAAAGCGCTCGGGTCGCTCCTCAGCGTTGCCCTATCCTCCCTGTGAGTAAAGCATCTTCATTGTAGCATACAGTGCTAATCTTGTCAATGCTCAATCTTAGCGACGAAGATGCTCAATTTGAACGACGCGACTGCTCAATCTCGCCGGCCAGGGGTGCTCATCTTGTGCGCTATATTCAACAAAGGCTTGAAACCGTCCACCGCAGCCGGGGCAAAGCGTGTTT
>CAMEPN010000319.1 GCA_945931735.1 uncultured Clostridia bacterium | reverse complement strand
AAAATGCAGTCTATGTCGGAGATACTCAGGGCGACTGCGACAGCGCATATTATGCAGGCGCAAAATTTATCCACGCGGCTTATGGTTTCGGCACAGCCGACCGCTCTGATGCAAGTATCGAAAGCCTTTCTTCGCTCACGGAATTGATGAAAGTTTACTGAAACTTTCGGCTTCGCCCTTGACTTGAACGGGCAAATGCTTTACAATTTTATAATAGTATATTTTGATTTATAGGAGAAAGCTATGTCCGAAGAAAAAAACAATGAAATAAAAAACGATGAAAACGGCGAAAAGACCGAGGTCAGCGGAAAGGTTTCCGTTCTCGAAAATATGCGCCGTATAAACGAAAAACAGCGTCAGGAGGAGCTTGAAGCCGAAGCGGAGCGCGAAAAAGAACGTGCCGAAAAGGAACGTCGGGAGCGTGAACGCTATGAGAAAAAGCTTGAACACGACCGCATCGAGCTTATGAAGCTCAAACAAGGCATCATCTCCGAAGAGGATATTCCTCGCGAAGCCGAACCCGTTAAGGAATACACTGTTTGGGAGAAGATAGGCAACTTTTTCTATCATAATAAAATGCCGCTCATTGTCGGCGTGGTGATAGTCCTGCTTGCGGTTTTCCTCATAAGGGACGTTGTTACCAATAAAAGACCCGATGCTGCAATAATGATAATGGCGTCCGACTCCGAACTCGACTTCCGCACGGGCGATATCGAAAAGCTGCTTGAACCCTACTGCGAGGATTTCAACGGCGACGGCGAGGTCTATGTCCGCGTCAGCTATCTGCCTGCGGTATACAGCGATGATAACCTTGATGCTTACTTCAACCAGTCTGCGCAGACAAAGCTTATGGCGGAATTTCAGAGCGGCGATTCTATCATCGTTATCGCCGACGCCGAAACCTGCCATACAGTAGGCATCGACAACGTGAGCGAGAACGGCAACCCCGTTGACCCGATACTTGTTGATATGCGCACGATATATCCTGACGATGAAAACTCCACCGAGCTTGGCTATATGCTCTCGGGAACAAGCTTCGCCGAGGATATAAAATACACAGCAATGTCCGACAGCCTTTTCATCGGCTTCAGAGTTCCGCGCGAAGCACTCGGCGTCAACATGGAAAAATTCACCGCAAACTATAACAATGCCCTGAAGCTTTGGGATAACTACCTCAACAAGACCGAAGCCGTTCACGATGAAAATGTAAAATATCACAGCGAGCAGAAGTAAATCTGTTTACTGCAGGTATAATGAGAATATAAATTTACTGTTAGTAGCCGTGAAAATCTGATATTTTGTATAAACAAACAGATAATATACGAACAGTAAATTGCAAACAGAGAAAAGAAAGGGGTACAGTCATGGCAGGTTTCAGCAAAAGCATAAATCTCGACCCGACAATGGTCAGCGGAATGAACCTTGACCAGAAGAGGGAGTGTATGTCCGAGATAGAACGCAGAAGAAAAACGGCGTGGAAATTTTCCTGCATTTTCAGCATCGCGCTTATGGTCTATATCTTCGCTTATGACCTGCTTTCGGTGATGTATTCGCTCAAAACGATGCAGAAAGTTCCGCAGATAAGCGGTTTTATGTACCTTGTGCCGATAATAGTCATGCTGCCGTCGCTCTTTGCCCATTCGATGAACGGAAAATGGGTGCTGGCTTCGGTGCTGGCGTTTATGCTCTCTGCTTTCGGCGTAATTATCACGGGCGCGTGGCTCAACATCATCGCTGCACCGTTCCTTGTCGTGGGTGCGGTGTTCTGGTACAGGGTTTCAAACTGCTGCGAAATGTACGAAGTCCTCTCAAAGCAGGAGGGCTTCCCTGAGTTTTACAGCTTTGAACATGGTGCGGCTATGGCTAAAGAGATAATCGAGCGCAACAAGCCGCAGGAAAAAGAGCTTTCACCGCTCACAAAAGTCGCTATCGAGCTTCATAACGCATCGAAAGCCGCGGAGAAAATAGCTGAAACGACCGAAAAAACCGGAACCGCCGAAGCTTCGCAAGATTTACAGAAGCAAAAAAATATCCCCGAGGGCGAAAACGCCGACGGGGAATGATTTGTTATACTAAGCAACTACGTTCACGATGCTGCCAACGGGGTCTTTTTCGAGCTTGATATCACCGACAGTGTATCTGGCACTGTTGTCCGCCTTTGTGACCGTGTGCGTAACGCCGCCCGAAACATAGCTTCGTCCACATTCGGGACATATCGCGCGGTTTATCGTGACGGTCTGATATGCTATCTTCTGACCATGCTGTTCGGCCTGAGTTTTGTTCCGCGCAACGTGTTCATTTTCGTGCGAACGGACTGCGGAATAAGCCGCCGACGGGTCGATGTGAGAAGCGGTCTGGAACGAAACACCCGAATCGTCCGACTGATCCTGGTAACGCCTGTTTTTGCAGGTCTGACACTCGAATGAATCGAAGCGGCGCTTCATATCGGCGGCTTTTTCATCGTTTTCCTTGTCGTCCGAGTTCTTTTCAAGCTTGGAAAGCTCGGTCTTATACTTGGTAAGTTCGATTTTAAGCTTAGACTTTTCGGCGGTCTGCTTTGCGGAAAGCTTTTCAAGCTTCTGCTCATCATTGCTTATCTGACTTTCGAGAGCCTTTTTGCGGATACGGGAGGTCATTCCCCCGCTGCTTTCAAAAGTGCTGTCAGTGTTGGTATTTATCGAAATTGACGGGATAGACGGCATAGCTCACACCTCCTTGATATATACCTATTTAAGAATAGTATATCATTTTTGGATTGGTCTTTCAATTAGCAGATTTAACATTTTTGTGGATAGAACATCATTTATTTTTTATAAAGAGGATTTAATATGGGAAGAAAAATTTTAGCACCGGGACCTCTTATCTCCCCTCTGCCTGCGGTAATGGTAAGCTGCGGAGATATGCACAAAGCGAACGTACTCACCTGCGCATG
>CAMEPN010000318.1 GCA_945931735.1 uncultured Clostridia bacterium | reverse complement strand
CGAGGATAGCGCCGTCCATCTGAGCAGCACCGGTGATCATGTTCTTGATATAGTCAGCGTGACCCGGGCAGTCAACGTGAGCGTAGTGACGCTTGTCGGTCTCGTACTCAACGTGAGCGGTGTTGATTGTGATACCACGCTCTCTCTCCTCAGGAGCCTTATCGATCATGTCATAAGCCTCAAACTTAGCCTGACCCTTGAGGGACAGCCACTTTGTGATAGCTGCGGTCAGAGTGGTCTTACCGTGGTCTACGTGACCGATGGTACCGATGTTAACGTGGGGCTTGCTGGAATTATACTTTTCCTTTGCCATTGGTATTTCCTCCTTAATAGGTGATTGGGAGCCTCTCCGAAGAGGAGAGGTATCCCATAGATTCTAATATAATAATATTTTAGCAGTTTTCTGCGAAAAAATCAAGTAGTTTTCTTAATATTCCGCAAAAATTATTCAGCCTGCTTGCGCTTGCTCATGATAGCGTCTGCGATGGTCTTGGGGACCTCGATGTAGCTGTGCGGCTCCATTACATACTGACCGCGGCCCTGTGTCTTGGAACGCAGGTCGTTGGAGTAGCCAAACATCTCGGACAGAGGTACGAGAGCGGTAATCTGCTGGGAACCGTTTCTTGCCTCCATACCCTGTATCTGACCACGGCGGGAAGACAGGTCGCCCATAACGTCGCCCATGTATTCCTCGGAGCAGACAACTACCACCTTCATGATAGGCTCAAGGATAATGGAGTGTGCCTGCTTGAGGGCTTCCTTGATAGCCATAGAGCCGGCGATCTTAAACGCCATTTCGGAAGAGTCGACCTCGTGGTAAGAACCGTCGTACAGGCTTACCTTAATGTCGACAACAGGATAGCCTGCGAGTACGCCGGCATTCAGAGCGCCCTGAATACCCTGATCTACTGCGGGGATAAATTCCTTGGGGATTGCGCCGCCGACAACGTCGTTGCTGAATTCATAGCCCTTGCCGGACTCGTTGGGAGATACTCTGATCTTAACGTGACCGTACTGACCGGAACCGCCGGACTGACGCTTGTACTTCATATCAACATCGGCATTGCCTGTGATTGTTTCCTTATAAGCAACCTGAGGCGCGCCAACGTTTGCTTCAACCTTGAACTCACGCAAAAGTCTGTCTACGATGATTTCGAGGTGAAGTTCGCCCATACCGGCGATAATTGTCTGACCTGTTTCCTGGTTTGTCCAGGTCTTGAATGTCGGGTCTTCCTCGGCAAGCTTTGCAAGAGCAAGGCTCATCTTTTCCTGACCTGCTTTGGTCTTCGGCTCGATAGCCAAATCGATAACAGGCTCGGGGAAGTCCATCTGTTCAAGAATGATTGGGTGTGCGGGATCGCAGAAAGTATCGCCTGTTGTGGTGTACTTTGTACCTACAACCGCCGCAATATCGCCGCACGGACAAGCGTCTATATCCTGTCTGTGGTTCGCGTGCATCTGCAAAATACGTCCCATACGCTCGTTCTTGTCCTTGGTTGAGTTGAGAATGGTTGTACCTGCCTCAACATAACCGGAATAAACTCTGAAGAAGCAGAGCTTACCAACGAACGGGTCTGTCGCGATTTTGAACGCCAACGCAGAGAACGGCTGATCGTCGCCGGGGTGACGGTCCTCTTCCTCGCCTGTATCGGGGTTTGTACCCTTGATAGCGGGGATATCCAAGGGTGACGGCATATAGTCAACGATAGCGTCGAGCAGTTTCTGTACGCCCTTGTTTCTGTAAGAAGTACCGCAGGTTACGGGAACGAACTTGTTCTCGATAGTACCCTTACGGATAACCTTCTTAATCTCCTCGGTCGTGAAGTCCGCACCCTCGTTTTCGAGGTAGCGTTCCATAAGTTCGTCATCAAGTTCCGCAACCTTTTCGAGCAGGTTTGCGCGGTACTCTTCCGCCTTATCCTTCATATCATCGGGGATTTCCTCAACTCTCATATCCTTGCCGAGGTCATCATAATAGATGTCCGCCTTCATCTCAATGAGGTCGATAATTCCCTTAAAGCTGTCCTCAGCGCCGATGGGGAGCTGAATCGGAACAGCGTTGCACTTCAGTCTGTCGTGCATCATATCCACAACATTATAGAAGTTCGCGCCCATAATGTCCATCTTATTTACATAAGCCATTCTGGGAACGTGATAGTTGTCCGCCTGACGCCAAACCGTCTCGGACTGCGGCTCAACGCCGCCCTTTGCGCAAAATACGGTAACAGAGCCATCAAGAACTCTCAAGGAACGCTGAACCTCAACTGTGAAGTCAACGTGGCCGGGAGTATCGATAATGTTGATACGGTGACCTTTCCAGAAAGCTGTTGTCGCAGCAGAGGTAATTGTGATACCTCTTTCCTGTTCCTGAGCCATCCAGTCCATTGTTGCAGCGCCGTCGTGTGTTTCACCGATTTTATGGTTAATACCGGTGTAGAACAGAATACGCTCTGTGGTAGTGGTTTTACCTGCATCAATGTGAGCCATGATACCAATATTACGCGTCATTTCAAGAGAAACGTCTCTTTTCATAAATTCCTCCGTAATAAACTGTTACCACTTGAAATGTGCGAATGCCTTGTTAGCTTCCGCCATCTTGTGAGTATCATCGCGCTTCTTGACTGCTCCGCCCTGATTGTTCAGCGCGTCGCAGATCTCGTTTGCAAGTCTTTCTTTCATAGTTTTTTCGCTTCTCTGACGGCTGTATGTTGTTATCCAACGCAGACCGAGAGTGCGTCTTCTTTCGGGGCGAACCTCCATAGGAACCTGATAAGTCGCACCGCCGACACGTCTTGCTTTAACCTCCAGACGAGGCATAATGTTCTCCATTGCCTCCTCGAAAGCCTCGAGAGCGTCTTTGCCGGTCTTCTCGGCAACTATCTCGAACGCGCCGTAAACGATTTTCTGGGCTACGCCCTTCTTTCCGTCAAGCA
>CAMEPN010000317.1 GCA_945931735.1 uncultured Clostridia bacterium | reverse complement strand
ATGAGCAGCAACGACAGTTGGGCGCGGGACTACTGCCCCACCTTCGTCACCAACTGCAGGGATATCCGCGGGATAAACTGGAGCTTCAACGCGTGGGGCGGGCTGGTCGACGGGCTGTATTTCCCGTGGGACAAGGACGACAAAATGGCGCGCAAGCTGTGCGACCTTTACGAAAAGGATATGTACGACATGAGCGGATTTGTCCTGGAGGGCGGCTCGATACACGTCGACGGAGAGGGCACCTGCATAACGACGGAGGCGTGCCTGCTGAGCGCGGGGCGAAATCCCTCCATGACAAAGGACGAGATAGAGCGGAAACTAAAGGACTGCCTCGGCGTTAAGAAAGTGGTCTGGCTGAAGCGCGGGATCTACAACGACGAAACCAACGAGCACGTTGACAATATCTGCGCGTTTGTACGCCCGGCGGAGGTAGTGCTCGCGTGGACGGAGGACAAGTCCGACCCGCAGTACGAGCTTTCCGAGTTCTGCTACGAGATACTCTCGCGCGAAACGGACGCAAAGGGCAGACCGTTTACGATACACAAGCTGAACTGCCCTAAGCCCGTGACCATGACCGAGGAGGAGTGCGAGGGGCTGGACACGATGGATTTCGAGCCGACTAGGACGGCGGGAGAGCGCCTTGCTGCGTCGTATGTCAACTTCTACATTTCAAACGGCGCGGTCGTTATGCCGTTTTTCGGCGACCCTGCGGACGAGCCTGCCCGCGCGAAGCTTGCGGAGCTGTTCCCCGACAGAAAGGTCGTTCCCGTATACGCGAGGGATATCCTTATCGGCGGCGGGAATATCCATTGCATTACGCAGCAGATACCTGCTTTCGGAAAGGGGAACGGCTGATGAAAAGCTCGCTTATATTCGACCTTGACGGAACATTGTGGGACTCGTCGCGGCAGTGCGCGGGGGCTTGGACTGCCGCGCTTTCGCGGACGGAGGCGGCGCGGACGGTCACGTCGGAGAATATGCACCGCTTTATGGGAAAAACGATGGAGCAGATAGCGGATATGCTTCTGCCGGATATAGAAAAGCCGCGCAGGGCGGAGCTTATGGAGCTTTGCACGGCGGAGGAATATTCCTACCTCGAAACGCATCACGGCGAGCTTTACGGCGGCGCGGAGGAAGTGCTTAAGCGGCTTCGGGAGCAATACCGCCTGTTTATCGTCAGCAATTCCCTTGACGGGTATGTTCAGCTTTTTCTGCGTACAACAGGGCTTGGCGATTATTTTGAGGACTATGAAATGTGGGGCAGAACAATGCTCCCGAAAGGCGAGAATATTAAGCTCGTCATGGAGAGAAACGGCGTCGCCCGCGCCGCGTATATCGGCGACACCGAGGGCGACCAAAGCGCCGCCGAACAAGCGGGCATTCCGTTTATCCATGCGGCATACGGCTTCGGAAAGGTGACAGGCGCGGCGGCTGTGCTCGGGAGCATTACGGAGCTTCCCGAGGCGGCGGAGCGGCTGTTCGGAAAGTGTGGCGGCGATGCCTGAGCATGATACGGTATGGGAGAAGTCCGTCGCGGGGGTAGTGCTTCGAGGCGGCAGCGTGCTTCTCGCGCGGCATACCTACGGCGCGGGAAAGGGCAGGCTGATAATCCCCGGGGGATATATTCAGCGCGGCGAAACGCCCGAGGCGGCGGTCGTCCGCGAGATAGCGGAGGAAACGGGGATAGCCGTGAAGCCTGTTTCCGTGATAGGGATAAGGTTCAATATGCACGACTGGTACGTTGTGTTCCGCGCGGAATATCTCGGCGGCACTGCGCGAAGCGACGGCGATGAGAACAGCGAGGTGCTCTGGCTGGAAGCGGAAAAGGCGCTCGTCTGCGAGGACGTTCCCGACCTGTCAAAGAAGCTTATCGCGGCGGCGCTGAGCGGGAACGAAATGCCGCTCGTGCCGTATGAAACAAGCGAGAAATACGCCCCGACAAGCTTTTACGGGTTCAATAAAGGAGAATAACAAATGAGAAAGATAACCGCTGCCGCTGTGCAGATGTCGGTGCCCGATACGCGGGAGAAGTCAATAGAAAAGGCGGACAGGCTTGTCCGCGAAGCGGCGGCAGGGGGCGCGAACGTGATATTGCTCCCCGAGCTGTTTGAAACATGGTATTTCTGTCAGGAGCGGCGGTATGCGAGCTACGACCTCGCGCTGCCGCTTGAGGACAATCCCGCCGTGGCGCATTTCCGCGGGCTTGCCGCGGAGCTTGGCGCAGTGCTCCCGATAAGCTTTTACGAGCGCGACGAAAACGTTCTTTACAACAGCGTCGCGATGATCGACGCGGACGGGAGCATACTCGGCGTTTACCGCAAGACACATATCCCCGACGACCATTTTTATCAGGAGAAATTTTACTTCACGCCCGGGGATACGGGATTTAAGGTGTGGGACACTAAATTCGGGAGGATAGGCGTCGGGATATGCTGGGATCAGTGGTTCCCCGAAGCGGCGCGGTGCATGGCGCTTATGGGCGCGGAGCTGCTTCTCTACCCGACGGCGATAGGCAGCGAGCCGATAATCGAATGCGACAGTATGCCGCACTGGCAGCGGTGTATGCAGGGTCACGCCGCCGCTAACCTCATTCCCGTTATCGCCGCGAACCGCGTCGGTACGGAAACGGTCAAGCCCGACGATGACAATTCTCATCAGAGCAGCGCTCTCACTTTTTACGGGAGCAGCTTTATCACAGACGGGGTGGGCGCTATTGCGGAATGCGCCGACAGGGAGAGCGACTGCGTGCTTATCCATGAGTTCGACCTCGACGCGCTGCGGGAAATGCGCATGAGCTGGGGTGTGTTCCGCGACAGGCGCCCCGAAATGTACGGCAGGATCGCGGGCAGATGATGATCATTCGGCGTCCGCGCCGGTCAATTAAACGGAGAAAATCAAATGTACCGCGACGAAGAACTATTTGTTACCAGGGACGAAACAGGCGCGT
>CAMEPN010000316.1 GCA_945931735.1 uncultured Clostridia bacterium | reverse complement strand
GCAGCCAAGAGTAGTTATCTCTTTGCCGTTAAGACCTGCAAGCTTTATCTGCTCCGCTAGCCGATGACCACGTTCAGTTAATTTATATTTTGCGTTCTGTTGTTGTTCGACTAACCCATAAGCAATCGCATATGTAAGTGCCCTGTTAACGGATGGGTCAAAACGAACTATAGGTGCAGTTCCTGTCCCATCGGTAAATTCAAGGAGTTTCCTCATGTTCTCCTGAGAGATTAGGGCAAATGAAATCATGTGAAGCTTAATCAACGAGCAAACATCTCCACGACCACATATTTGCATAATTAGACAAAGTTGGGTAACTTTATAACTGATACGATAGTTATAAGGGACAGCGTCGGGCTTTGCATCGAAAACAATGTCGGTATATTCCAGAGGGGATTCTCTCATACTTATTAGCTCCTAAATTCCATTGAACAGTCAGCAAGCCAGCTTGCTATTAAATCCTGCTTTAATTCGCCAATTGATGCCACGGTGAGTCTTGAAAAATCTCGCTCAAGTTTGGATTGAAAATCACTAAGTATATCATTAAATAGAGCACCATTCATTTTTTTGTCTGTATTCATACGAGTTTTAAGTTTTACATCACGTTTATAACTTTGTTCAAGCTTAAAAATATCATCGTAGAATTCGGGAAAATTTATACGCAAATCACCCATAAGCTCAAGACCACTTATATAGCAACTAACATAAATTCCTATGACATCATTCAATGCCTCATCATTATCATCATCGACAAGCATTACTGCCTTAATCTTTCTTCGAATGTTAGCAGTTTTTTCGGAATCGCATTTCGACCAATCAGGTTCATCGGAATGCTCGATAGCTAAATTTAGTTGCATATCTGTCAGGTTTGTACGAATAATTCGGCTTATCTCTGGCTTAAAGTCTTCAGCTGTTTTAATGACAATTTTAAAATCGTCTGCGATATGTGTAAAACCAGCAGGATTGTCTTTCTTAGCTTTTAAGATTTCTTGTCGTTTGGTCTCCGCATGTACAAGAATTCGAGAGTCCTTATACTCCGGAATATTATAATGCCATTCAACAACAGTGGGAACCCCAAGCGCACTAAGCCTTGTAGCGTTATTCTTCAGCTTTTCAATGTCAGTTGTGAGCTTGTCTCTTTGATGCTCATAGAGAACTTGGTCGGAATAGGAACGCTCGGGACAGTAACACTGGTGAACAATCCCCTTATTTGTAAATCCTTCTATTCCAGCATCGCCTCCCTGAGTAGCGGGAATTGCGGTGTAATTGTCATTTTGATAGCGAAGACGATAGCACTGGACACATAGTTCTTCCCATGAGTTTCCATCCATGTATCCTTCAATAAAGTTGAGAATGCTACTCACAATAATTCCCCCTTAAATAACCTTAATGAAATTGAATTTGTATAGTCTGGTTCATAAGATAAAGCACAGATATCTACACAAAACTCCTTTGTTTCTTCTGAATAGCGTACTGAAACAAATTTAAACAAAGAGTACACTTTTATTACTACTACCTCTCTATGCATCAAATACAGCTTATCACCTTTATTTGGAAGTTTCTGAGAATTCATATCAAAAACCTCCTTTTCTATTAGTTTATAATTATCACTATGAACAGAAACTCACCATTAGACTTCTGTGCAATCATAGCTGTCAAGATTTATTACCATTTTCTAACCTATAGTTACTGATATATTGAGCAAATAACCACCTGATTTCCTATATTATACCACATAAATCATTATTGTGCAACCGAAAAAAATTATTTTCTTCCATATTAAACAGAACAGCACAAATGATACCTCCGGGTTACTTTACAAAAAAGTGCCAACTTTTATAACACACCAAGACTGTACTATCATAAAAATCAAGAACAGAAAGCCAAGCGTTTCATCTTCCAAAGGAACTTCAATAATGCATTTTTCTGGCGAAATATCATTTTAAAAATAGCGGTTATCCGTGCAAACAGACAAGCGGATTATTAATCCGCCCTGTATCAGCAGGAACAGGGCGGATTTAGTTATACAGCGTATTCAACTCGATTATCGGAAACACCATATCGTCCGGTGCTGCCAATTTATTTTTCGTTGGCAAACACCTCCGTCATGAGGCGCGAACCCAGCTTAAACCCCTCAACAAACATATCCCGTGCCTGTATGATGCCCAGCTCCACTGCGCTTTTGGCATGCTGCCAGATATTACGCCGTCCCCATAACAGCCCCGTCCCCGATTATCTGCCAGATATACAGCGGTGCGGTCATGGTGAACACCAGGCACGCAAACAGAATCGCCGGAGCCGTCCATTCAAAATGTCCGGACTTGCGATAATCGAAATACGCAAGTCCCAGCTTGGCAAAGAAGAATACCGCCAGCACGAGATCAATTATCGGGAACACCACATTGTTCACGACCTGCTTTATCTGCGTTTCGGCGGCGTTCCATGTACCTTCGATCGCTCCGGCAACATTACCTGCCTCGGCGAACGCTGCAACGGAAAACGCGCTCACCATAACCACGGCAAGCAGCGAGATTATCAGGATTTTCATTGTTTTCTTCATTGTAAAACCTCCAATCAGTAAGTCGGCGCAACGTGCCAGTCATCATAAACATTGCCCTTTATAGTAAGGCTGTCGGTCTTGTTCACGGACAGCATTCCGGCGGGAGTCCAGCAGTCCATCACCCATGTGTAGACCTTGTAGCTGCCGTCCGGATACCACACTGGCGTGAAATGCGTACGGTTGTTGTAGGTGCTGTACTTATTCTCCCGGAATTCCATTTTGCTGCGGGAGGTCACCTCAAGCAGCCGCCAGTAGCTCTTGTACTTGAATTCGGGGAAATAAGTCACGGCGTTCTGCACGTCAGTATGTTCACCGTTTCCGCTGACAGTCGTGCGAACCACCTCATTAATACCGTACCCGGATTTCATGGTTGAAGAGGTTGCAGTCGGATTTTTCTCGTCCGGAG
>CAMEPN010000315.1 GCA_945931735.1 uncultured Clostridia bacterium | reverse complement strand
GCTGACTTCCGTATCGGGAAGCTCCGCGGTGATCGAGTTCGGGCTGTGCTCTTATTCCAACAGGATAAAGCACGAGGCGCTCGGCGTTTCGGAGGATACATTAATAAAATACACCGAATACAGCGGCGAATGCGCCGAGGAAATGGCTCTGGGCGCAAGGCGCGCTTCGGGCGCCGATATCGCGGTATCAACGACAGGCGTCGCGGGTCCGACGGGCGGCACCGAAACCGCCCCCGTGGGCACCGTTTTCATCGGGATAAGCACTGCGTGCGGCACGGAAAGCGCTCGTTTTTCATTCGGCGGGGATCGCGGAGAAGTCCGCGCAGCCGCAGCAAAAGCCGCGCTTGAAATGCTGGCGCGAGCCGCAGGGGATATACATTTAGAAAGGGGATAACAATGGCTAATTATTCTGAAAAGCCCAAAAAGAAAAAGTCGTCCTCCTCAAAGGATATTGCACTGGATAAATTCGACTTTTACGACGCTCCGAAATCAAAGCATAAAAGCGGAAAAGAGGACAAGATAAAGGGCAGACCGAAAAATCCGCTCGTCCGTTTCGCACATTCTGTTTTCCCGCAGAAGGACGACACAACGACCGAAAAGGTGCGAAAGCTCGTGCTAATCGGCGCGGTAATCATCTTTATCGGAACGCTGGTTTTCCTCGGCTGGCAGATATGCAGCATGAATAACGGCGAAAAGACCAACAGCGAGATAGCGGAGCTTGCGGGCGCTTCAAAAGAAACGATAGACTTTGACATGGACTATCAGCCGTTCAACACCAACGGCACATCGGGCAGCACCGTAGTCGACGAAACCGAGGAAATAAACGTAACGCCCGTTACGAACACGCCCCTCAACATCGACTTCAACGCGCTCAAGCAGGTCAACCCCGACACGCGCGCATGGGTCAAGATAACCGGTACGCCCGTCAACAACGTAGTCGTTCAGTCGGACGCTTCCGACCCGAACTACTACCTCAGCCACGACTTCTACAAGAGTGAGTCGATAACAGGCACGATCTATTCCAACTACAGGAACAAGTGGGACGGAACGGACGAGAACATAATCCTCGTCGGACACAACATGATAAGCGGTCAGTTCTTCGCAACGCTCGGGCATTATGCCCCCAACGACGCGAGCCGCGAGCCGCTTGCGTTCTACAAGGTCCACCCGACCGTAATGCTTGCAACGCCCGACGGCGGAAGCCAGACCTACAAGATATTCGCGGGAATGCTCGTAAACACGCAGCCCGAGCACGGCGAGGTGTTCAGCTATATCAACAAGACCTCGTTCACAGGCAAGGACGATTTCAATAACTTCATCATCGAAGTTATGGACAGAAGCTGGTTCTTCACCGATGTTGACATAACCTACGGCGACCAGTTGCTCACGATGTCGACCTGCTACTGGCCGCTCGGCGAGAGCATCGACACCCGCTGGGTCATCTTTGCGAGAAAAGTACGCCCCGGCGAGAGCGAGTTTGTCGACACCACCGTTGCGACCAGAAACTATCAGGCAAAGCTGTTTGACTACTATTATAGTGTAATAGGCGGTCAGTGGTACGGCAGCGTCTGGGATAAGTCCAAGCTGCTCAGCTACTGACAAGGAGGCATTTTATGTCAGACTCTGCGAAGAAGGATAACATTTTCCTCCGCATAGTTAAATACCTTATCCCGTGGAAGGGCGACAGACCCGCGGAAATTATCCGAAAGGTGATCTTCCTCGCGGCGGCGGTCGTGCTTGTCGTTTCGCTGACGAGCATTCTTATCGACGCGGTGAATAAGGTCGACGACACGCAGCTCAATAACAGCCTGTCCGACCTGTTCCACGGCGGGAGCACTGTTTCCGGAAGCACCTCCGTGGAGATAGACACCGACAGGGAGCAGGACGAGGACGTTACGCCCGAGATACAGGAGCAGTTCCTGCCGCTTCTTGAGATAAACGAGGACGTTATCGGGTGGATCACGATAGGCGGCGAGGAGCCTTTCATAGATTATGTTGTCATGCAGGGCGACGACAACGACTATTATCTCCACCATAACTACAAGGGCGAGGAAAGCGTGAGCGGCGCGATTTTCGCGGACTATCACGTCCCGATAACGGCGGAGCATGAGCCTGCGAATACTATCCTCTACGGGCACAATATGATATCCGGCGAGTATTTCGCGAAGCTGACCCGATACAACAACTACAAGGCTTCGGGCAGCATGGGGCTTGACTGGTACAAACAGTACCCCACGCTGAAATTCAGCACGCTGTACAAGACCTCCACCTATAAGATTTTCGCGGGAATGCTTGTCAACACCCGCGAGGAGGAGGGCGAGGTATTCGATTATATCAATTACCACGAGTTTTCAAACAAGGCGTCTTTTGACGATTACTGCGCGAAAATACTCGACCGAACGACCTTCTATTCACCCGATGTTGACCTAGAATACGGCGACAGGCTGCTCACATTGTCGACCTGCTCGTTTGATTTTGACAGCTCGCACGAGATTCGCTGGGTGCTGTTTGCGAGAGAGGTTCGCGAGGGCGAGAGCGAGGATGTCGACGTGAGCCTTGCGTATGAAAATCCAGACCCGCTTTATTTCGACTATTATTACTCCGTGATGGGCGGAAGCTGGGGCGGAAGAAAATGGCCCGCGGAATATATTTGGGGCTATTCCTACTAATAAAAACGGCGCGCCGCACGGCGACCGAAAGATATACCCAAGCAATTGAAAGGACTGACTTTACATGGCAGAAATGGATATGGGACTTGCTCCCAAAAAGAAAAAGAACGGCAGGAAGAAAAAGAAAAAACAGAACTTGTTCATGAGCGTCGTTACGGGTCTTATCCCGTGGAAGGGCGACAGCACGACCGAAATTTTCCGTAAGATAATCTTCCTCGTCGCGCTGATAGTTCTGCTTGCCGCGGTGGTGATTATCGCGGAGAATACGCTCCGCTATCAAGAGCGGGGGGCAAATGCCGCAGT
>CAMEPN010000314.1 GCA_945931735.1 uncultured Clostridia bacterium | reverse complement strand
AATAGTAGGTTATCGGCTATCTTTTCGAGATCCGCCTTTATCACCCTGTTTTCGGTGGAAGCGCCTGCGGATACGTCAAAATGAGTGCTGCCTATCTTGGCGATGCCCATTGTCTGAACAAGGTTCAGTGCACGCGCCATGCCGCATTCGGTGCCGTATTCGTCGGTGCCCTTTTCAAATCGCGCAGCCGCGTCGGTGTGAACGCCGAGCGAACGCGCGGTTTTGCGGACGCTGTCGCGCCTGAATTTAGCGGATTCAAGCAGTATCTCCGTTGTCGTGCTTTCTATCTCGCTGTTAAGACCGCCCATTATTCCCGCAAGGCCTACGCCCTTGTTCTTGTCGCAGATAAGCAGGTTGTCGTGGGTGAGAGTATGCTCCTTTTCGTCAAGAGTGGTTATCTTCTCCCCGTCAGCCGCGCGGCGGACGATTATCGAAGGACCCTCAAGCGTGGAGAGGTCGTATGCGTGCATAGGCTGACCTATTTCAAGAAGAACATAGTTCGTCACATCAACTATCGCGTCAATAGCCCCGAAGCCGCACACGGACAGGCGGCGCTTCATCCACAGCGGCGACTCGAAATGCTGTACATCATAAATGTAATGACCGAGATAGCGCGGGCAGATGTCCTTGTCTATGACATCTACCGTGATATCGCTGCGGGTCGTATCGTCGCAGGAATAGCTGTAATCGGGAGCCTTAAGCGGCTTTTTGAGGAAAGCCGCGACCTCGCGCGCGATACCGAGCACCGACTGGCAGTCGGGGCGGTTCGCGGTGATGGAGATATCGAAAACGTAATCGTCAAGTGCGAGCGCTTCCTTGATATCCGTCCCGACCTTGAAGTCGTCGGGGAGGATAAGAATGCCGTTCACCTCTGCGCCGGGCATCCAGTTGTCGTCAATGCCAAGCTCGCCGCCCGAGCAGAGCATACCGTAGGACATCATTCCCGCCATTTTCCTCGGGGCGATCTCAATTCCGCCCGGAAGCCTTGCGCCGACCAGCGCCGCAGGCACCTTTGCGCCCGCGAAAACATTGTCCGCGCCCGTGAGAATAGTTACGTCCTCGCCCGTGCCGACATTCATCGTGCATATATAAAGATGAGTGCCCTCATACTTTTCGATAGCCTTAACTTCGCCGACAACTACCTTTTCGATGTCCTTGCCGAGGTAAATGGTTTCCTCCACCTCGAAGCCCGAACCAAAAAGCTTGTCGACAAGCACGGACGGCGCGACATCTATATCAACATAATCCTTTAACCAGCTGTATAAAATCTTCATGCCGCTCTCCTCCTTATGCCTTGAACTGCTTGAGGAAATCAATGTTATTCTCAAACAGCATTCCCATATGACCTATACCGTATTTCAGCATTGCGATACGCTCGATACCGATACCGAAAGCAATTCCCGAATATTCCTCGGGGTCAACGCCGCAGTTTTCAAGCACCTTGTTGTTTACTACGCCGCCGCCGAGCACCTCTATCCAGCCTGTGCCCTTGCAGAGCGGGCAGCCCTTTCCGCCGCACTCAAAGCAGCTTACGTCGACCTCGACGCTTGGCTCCGTGAACGGGAAGTAGGACGGGCGCAGGCGGGTCTTTGCGCTGTCGGAGAAAATAGCCTTTACAAACTTGTCGAGCATACCCTGAAGGTCGCAGAGGGTTATCCCCTTGTCAACGACAAGACCCTCCATCTGGCTGAACATCGGGGAATGCGTAGCGTCGCTGTCCGAGCGGAAAACCTTGCCCGGAACGAGAACCTTTATAGGCGGCTTCTCTCTGTCCATGGTTCGTATCTGCCCCGGAGAGGTGTGCGTGCGCAGCAGCAACTCGTCGGTGAGCCAGAATGTGTCCTGCATATCGCGCGAGGGGTGGTCTTTAAGGACGTTGAGGCGTGTGAAGTTGTGGTCGTCGTCCTCTATCTCGGGGCCTTCGTAGACCTCGAAGCCCATTCCGGCGAAAACATCTATCATTTCCTGCTTGATGAGCGTTATCGGGTGGAGATTTCCGGGCGCGCGGCGGAGTGCGGGCATGGTAACGTCAAGCGTTTCGCGCTCGTAGCGCTGCTCAAGCTCCTTTTCCTTTATCTCGGCAAGCTTTTCCTGATAAAGCTCCTGCGCCCATACGCGCACGTCGTTCACTGCCTTGCCGAAAAGCGGCTTTTCCTCGGGGGGAACGCTCTTCATTTCCTTCATAAGTCCCGAAATAACGCCTGTTTTTCCGAGATACTTCTGCCAGAACTCGGAAAGGCTCCCGCTGTCGGAAACAGCTCCGAGTGCTTGCTGTAACTGTTCTTTGATCTCGCTGAAATCTTTCATGATCTCTCTCCTTTTTAAAAAATAAAAGCTCCGTCCAAACGGGACGAAGCTTGTCGTGGTACCACCCATGTTCGGGGACAAAATCCCCCTCATGCTCACTTTAATGCAGTGACTACATCCTGCTTATTTATTCGCAGGCGACTCCCATGCTGAAATTCATGCCGACGAACGGTATGACGCTCACAGCCGATGACGTCAATTCTCTGAAACCGCAGCTCCGACAGCACTACTTACACATATTCACAGTCTTTAACATATTACAAGACGATTATAGCATTTTTTTTCGCGCTTGTCAAGCCTTAGTGCAAAAAAATCGCCGCACCGTTGAGCTTCCATAAATAATAATGAATATCCCACTGTTTTCCCGATAAAAGTTTTTCCATATGTTAAAAAATATTTGTGCAATATTATCTATAAAACCTATTGACAACATATGAATTGTATGCTATAATAAGTCTATCCTAAAGGGAAATCAAAAAAGAAACGAGGTGCAGAACAGATGAGCAATATCTTCACAACTCTTTTAAGATGTAACTTCCGCAACGGACGAATGCTCAAGCTCTCGGACAGTTTTATGTCTGCGGGAGGGTCTGTGATGCACGCGACCCATATAGCATAGTTCGCTGCAAAATACTGCGGCAGACTGTGCGCCGCCGAAAAAACTGTCC
>CAMEPN010000313.1 GCA_945931735.1 uncultured Clostridia bacterium | reverse complement strand
GACAACCATCTCGGTTACTATTCTGATTGACACCTTCAAGAACCGTAAGAAATAACAACGCAATGTCGGGTGGGCGACTGACGGGATTCCGTCCGGGTGGGTTTAAGGATGTGATGACAATGAAAACGCTGGAACTGGATCTCGAAACTTTTTCTGATGTTGACCTGCTCTCCGCTGGGGTGTATCCCTATGCGGAGTCTTCGCAGTTTGATCTGCTGCTGTTCGGTTATTCCGTTGATGGCGGTGAGGTGCAGGTGGTCGATGTCGTGAACGGCGAATGCATCCCTGTTCATATACTGAAAGCTCTGACGGATGATTCCGTCCTGAAATATGCTCATAACGCTTCCTTTGAACGTATCTGCCTGTCGGTGTATCTGCGCAGGCACTATCCTGAATATTTCCGTTCCTACAGTATCCCTGAAGACTCTGTCGGCGGATACCTCGATCCGGCAGCATGGCGCTGCACGATGGTATGGGCTGCCTATGACGGTCTGCCGCTATCGCTCCGGAATGTCGGTGCTGCGCTGCATCTGGATTCGCAGAAGATGGATGAAGGCAAGGCGCTGATCCGCTTTTTCTGCGTTCCGGATAAAAACGGTGTACGTCATTATCCTGCGGAAGCGCCGGATAAGTGGGAAGTGTTCAAGCAGTACAACAAACGTGACGTCGAAGTCGAAATGGCGATACAGCAGAAGCTGTCCCGCTTCCCGGTACCGGAGGCTGTCTGGGATGAATATCATCTCAGCGAGGAGATCAACGATCGCGGCATCCTGATAGATATGCCGCTGGTCGAACAGGCAGTTCGCATTGATGCGCTTACAAAGACAGCGCTTATGACGGAGCTGCAGAACCTGACCGGTCTTGAGAATCCAAATTCCGTGCAGCAGATGAAGGGCTGGTTTTCGGAACACGGCATCAATACAGAGTCCCTCGGCAAGAAGGACGTGCAGGAACTTATGAAAACAGCTCCGCCGGAACTGCGGCGTGTATTATCGCTCCGGCAGCAGCTTGCGAAAAGCTCTGTCAAGAAGTATACGGCAATGCAGACTGTCGCTTGTTACGATCACCGGGCGCGAGGCACATTTCAGTTTTACGGAGCAAGCCGCAGCGGTCGTTTCGCCGGAAGGTATATACAGCTTCAGAACCTTCCCCAGAACCATATTGAAGATCTGGCGGAGACGCGGGAACTGCTCAAAAGCGGCGACTATGATGCAATGCAGCTTCTCTATGATAATATTCCGGATACACTGTCGCAGCTGATACGCACGGCGTTTATTCCCCGCGAGGGATATAAGTTTATCGTAGCTGATTTCAGCGCGATCGAGGCGAGAGTTATCGCGTGGCTTGCCGGGGAGCAGTGGCGCATGGACGCCTTTGCCAACGGGGAGGACATCTATTGCGCGTCGGCATCAAAGATGTTCGGCGTTCCGGTCGTAAAGCACGGCGTCAACGGTCACCTGCGGCAGAAGGGCAAAATCGCGGAGCTGGCTTGCGGCTACGGCGGTTCAGTTGGTGCCATGAAAGCAATGGGCGGCGATGACCTGAACCTCTCGGATGCGGAACTGAAGCAGATCGTGGACGACTGGCGCACTGCATCTCCGCATATCACTGAGCTGTGGTGGGCGGTCGATGATGCGGTAAAGACTGCGATCAGGAAGAAAACCACCACAGAAACACACGGACTCCGCTTTATATACCAGAGCAAGATGCTCTTTATAGAGCTTCCGTCAAAGCGCCGTCTTGCCTATGTGCATCCGGCAATCGGTGAGAACCAGTTCGGCGGCGAGTCGGTGACATATATGGGTACCGGCACAAACAAGAAGTGGGAACGTATCGAGAGCTATGGTCCGAAGTTCGTCGAGAACATCGTACAGGGCATCGCCCGCGATCTTCTCTGCTACAGTATGAATACACTGTCGCACTGTTTTATCGTAGCAACGGTGCATGATGAAATGATTATCGAATGCAGTCCGGATGTATCGCTGGATGTTATCTGCGAACAGATGGCACGAACGCCTGCGTGGGCGGAAGGTCTGCTCCTGCGGGCGGACGGATACGAGTGCGAGTTTTATAAAAAGGACTGATTGTTTCGTCCAAAACGCTCCCGATTCTGTAGTGGGTTGTAGAGCAGGAATGCTCTCCCCACATCTGGGGGCATCAACAATAAGAGAGGAGTTTTATCATGCAGACTTTGATTCCTATGGATGACTTTGGCGTGTTCGTTGATAAACATGATACCGCCAGAGTTGACAGTCGTTTCGTGGCACGGCTGTTTGAAAAAGACCATCGCCATGTTCTTAGAGACATCGAAAACCTTGATTGTTCAGAGGAATTTAGACAGTCCAATTTTGGGCTCTCCTCCTACATCAGCGAACAGAACAAGAAACTGCCCTGCTATGTGATGACTCGTGACGGATTCGTTTTTCTGGCAATGGGCTATCGTGGCAAGAAGGCTGCACAGTTCAAGGAGCTGTATATCCGGCGCTTCAATGAGATGGAAGCCTTCATCAAAACGCTGGTATCTGCAAGGCAGGAGTTTCCGCTGCTGACTGAAAATATCCGTCTGCTCAACGATGATCCGAAGCCGTATCATTTCAGCAATGAGTGCGATATGCTCAACCGCATCGTTCTCGGTATGACGGCAAAACAGTTCAGGGTATTGCACGGCATTGAGAAAAAGACCAGCATTCGCCCGTACTTGACGCAGGAACAGATCGACCTGCTGGAAACGCTGCAGAAGGTCGATATCGGCTTGTTGGTGTCTGTTCCGGATTATCACGAGAGAAAGCGTTACCTTGAATGGTACACCGCAAAGATCAAGAAGGAGGATTGACCTATGTTTTATGTGAAGGAAAAGACCGATGAAATTGAGGTTAAGGTAGAGCTGAACAGCGAGAACGTTTTCTGCGCCTGCCCCGAATGCGGCAAGGAGGTCGCTGTTGATCTGTCGTGTGTGTTCGCCGACGGGCTGGGCG
>CAMEPN010000312.1 GCA_945931735.1 uncultured Clostridia bacterium | reverse complement strand
AGAGAAAATCCCAAAGGAAAGCACAATGGTTCAACATGGCAGAGCGATGGTTCCGTAGCGGTCGAGGAACTCACGCTTACCGGTACTATCCCATCGAACAGCTCCTTCCTTGTCCGCTGCGAGGCGGAATCAACCGACGTGGCGGTAGTTACTCTAGAAAGCTTTGATATGGAATGGGATCAGGTCATTGATAATGACCAATCCGTGGAGATTTGTTTGTATAATGGTGAACAGCGTATCGACGCTGTTTCCACAAGAGTAACCGATTTCCGAGATGTCGGGGAGGGCGACGCTCCCGCAACGACCGATATTTCCAAGCAGAAGTCGCTGCGCAGAACCAATTTCTCCGACACCGACAATAATGCTGCCGATTTCACGCTGCTTTCATGGAAAGACCTTACGGAAGAACAGAAGCAGGAATTTATTTCATCGAACCGCCCCCGCAGCCTTGCGGACGGCGAATGGACCGAAAACAATGACGTTTCCGGCGGCGAAACCGAAGATCCGACCGAACCTCAGATGCCAACGCAGGACTACACCCTTAAAACCGTGGGCTTTGAAAACGATAATGCCGTTGCATTAAAGAAACTAGGCTCCTATGTTACCGGGGTGTCGAATAAGGACGGCGGCGTTGCTGAGATCGTATCGTATGATTCGGCGAACAATAACGCATGGGTGGTAAACGGCGCGACAGGAAAACTGGATATAATAAGCCTTGTGAATATTACCTCCGCAGCTTCCGATAAAATGCCTGAAAGATCGCTGGATATTAAAGCGCTGGCGGGTGAAGCTGCTCCCGATTTTGACTACGGCGATATGACCTCCGTATCGGTGAATTCAAAGCTCGGGCTTGTCGCTGTGGCATTGCAGGACGCGTCATACGACAAGGACGGTTATGTTGCGATACTTAATACCAAAGGCGAACTGCTCGCAATGCTTCCGGCGGGAAATCAGCCGGATATGGTGACATTCACCCCGGACGGCAGCATGATCCTCACAGCTAACGAGGGCGAACCCCGCGAAGGTATCGCCAATGGAATAACAGACCCGGCAGGCTCTGTAACAATTATTACGCTGAACAAGGAAGATGTAACCAAAAGCACCTCGAAAACTGTTGGTTTTGATGATTTCGACAGCAAAAGAGATGAACTGGTAAACGACGGCGTGATCCTCACAAAGGGCGCTGCGCCCTCGGTCGATCTTGAACCGGAATATATTGCCTGCACTAACGGAAAGGCTTATGTTGCTTTACAGGAGGCAAATGCAATTGCAGTGCTGGATCTGACTGCTCAGAAGTTTACCGGAGTATATTCTCTGGGCTACAAGGATCTGAGTCTTGAAAAGAACGCTATTGACCTTGTGAGCGACGATACTTATTCCCCCAAGACCTACACGGACGCAGTTGGCGCCTATATGCCTGATGGAATTTCAGCCTACTCGGTAAACGGTCAGACCTATATCCTTACTGCAAACGAAGGAGATGCCCGTGAATGGGGCAGCGGCGACGCGGAATTTCTGAATGAAAAGAAAGTGACCCTGACCGCCGCAGACGGAACAGAAGCCAAGAAGGTACGCACCATTGACCCGGAGCTTTCTGACGGACTTCCTGCCGGAAAGAGCGTACTGTTCGGCGGCAGATCATTCTCGATTTACAGAGCGGACGAGGACGGACTTACACAGATTTATGACAGCGCAAACGACTTTGAGGCAAAGACTGCGGCTTATGTTCCCGAATTTTTCAACTGCTCAAATGATGATAACGAATTTGACAGCCGTTCCCCGAAAAAAGGACCGGAGCCTGAAAGCGTTACCGTTGGAGAGGTGGGCGGAAAGAGCTACGCATTTGTGGCTCTGGAGCGTACCGGCGGTATAATGATGTATGACATCACCGACCCGTCAGCCGTTTCCTACACAAATTATATCAACACCCGTGATTTCTCGGAAAATCCGGAGAACTCTGTGCCGGATAACGCTGATACCGCTCTGACAAGTGATATTGCACCGGAGGGATTGTATTTCATCAGCGCAAGCGAGTCCCCGTCAAAAACTCCGATTCTTCTGACTGCTTGTGAGGTCAGCGGTACTGTTGCGGCTTATTCGGTAGGCGAAGAACCTGCAGCTGTTGAAAAGCCCTACAATAAGGTTGACGATTACAAGGCAGATGGCACTAAGGAGCTGTTCTATATGCCTATTACCCATGAGGACACTGCGGCTTACAGCGCTTATGAGGTAAATGTAACGCTCTCCAACGGCGCTGTATCAACTCCCAAGAAGATAAGCAAGTGCTACGATCACTTTACCTATACCAATACTGATGGTGTAAAGGTTTCTGTAACAAGCGAGGAAAACCAATACTTCATCGTGTTTAAGGTTGTCAATATTCCCGTCGGTGAATCGGTTGTAGATATTTCAATAACACCCGTTGAGTGATTTTTTGGAGGTATATATGAAGAAAACATACACAAAGCCGGAGATACAGATCAACTCTTTCTCCACCGAGGATATCATCACCTCCAGCAGTATTTCGGGAGGAATGACAATTGATTTAAACGGTTTAGACGCCGACACAAATACAGACATAACAATTGACATGAACGGTTGATTTAGTCAACAGCATACCGTGAAAAAATCGAGGCTCAGCCATTCGGATAATAATATCCGTTTGACTGAGCCATTTGTATATGCTTTTCATCTCCGTGTCTGCTATGCTGAATTATGTCTTCCCTTCCCAACGCCTTCACCTATATCACGGCACTTTGCAGACCCCACATCCTGCGGCGGAATTGCAAAAACCGCTCCCGGACTGTGCTGAAAGCGGTTCTTGTGGAATTAGGTTTATAATAATATACGAAACAGATTTTCGGAAAAGAGCCACGATACCGCTGTAAAGGCACCCCGAGAATTTTACGGTTTTGCGGTCGGCTTTGATAATCGCAGAAAATTGATCCACAAAGCAAAATCGCCGACGGCTGTCGGCGAAGTAAAATTCGGATCGTTTT
>CAMEPN010000311.1 GCA_945931735.1 uncultured Clostridia bacterium | reverse complement strand
AAACGCTGCTTGCAAAGCACTTTGACGCCACCGTTATGTGCGCGGCGGCTGCGGAAGAGGACAGCAACACCTCCCTTATCCAGGGCAGAGGCGACGCATACTGCGGTATGCTCAACGCAAGCTATAACCTCAAGCTCCGCAATGTCAAGGCTTACATACCCGAGTACCCCGTAGGCACCGCGGAAGAGGTCGCAGACATGATAAACGAGTTCCTGCCCGTTGCAAGAACTATCGTAGGTCTGTCCCAGCTTAAGATAATCTCTTTTGGCCCCCGTCCGCTCAACTTCCTCGCCTGCAACGCGCCCATAAAGCAGCTTTACAACCTCGGCGTTGAGATCGAGGAGAACTCCGAGCTTGATCTGTTCGAGGCGTTCAACAAGCACGCAAACGACCCCCGTATCCCCGAGGTCGTTGCCGATATGGAAAAGGAGCTTGGCGCGGGCAACAAGAAGCCTGAGATACTCCCCAAGCTCGCGCAGTACGAGCTGACCCTGCTTGACTGGATCGAGCAGCACAAGGGTTACAGAAAGTACGTTGCTATCGCAGGCAAGTGCTGGCCCGCGTTCCAGACGCAGTTCGGCTTTGTACCCTGCTATGTAAACTCCCGTCTGACAGGCCGCGGTACCCCCGTATCCTGCGAGGTAGACATCTACGGCGCGCTGTCCGAGTTCATCGGCACCTGCGTAACTCAGGACGCAGTAACGCTGCTCGACATCAACAACACCGTTCCTGCTGATATGTACAATGACTCTATCAAGGGCAAGTTCAACTACAAGCACACCGATACATTCATGGGCTTCCACTGCGGAAACACCTGCTCCGGCAAGCTGTCCGCGTGCTCGATGAAGAACCAGATGATCATGGCGAGAAGCCTGCCCGAGGAAGTTACCAACGGCACGCTCGAGGGCGATATTATCCCCGGCGACATCACATTCTTCAGACTTCAGTCCACTGCCGACGCTCAGATAAGAGCATACGTTGCGCAGGGTGAAGTTCTGCCCGTTGCGACAAAGTCCTTCGGCTCTATCGGCGTATTTGCTATCCCCGAAATGGGACGCTTCTACCGCCATGTTCTTATCGAGAAGAACTATCCTCACCACGGCGCGGTTGCTTTCGGTCACTGCGGCAAGGCTCTGTTCAACGTGTTCAGATACCTCGGCGTTGAGGATATCGGCTTCAATCAGCCTGCGGGCATGATGTATCCGTCCGAAAATCCTTTTGCGAAGTAATTTCGGTTAATACACAGATATGAAAACGGGGACGGGGCGCCTGCTCTGCCCCTGTTTATATATGAGGTGATTTCATGAAAATCGGCTCTATCGGATATAATTACGCGCACGACCGCACGTTTGTCATGGACAGACCCTGCGGCGTGGGCTGCTGGCTTATGCTGCTTGTGAAGTCCTCCGCCGTGTTTACAATAAACGGGCGGGAGCAGAAGGTGCGCCGCAATTCGCTTGTGATACTTTCCCCGTCCACTCCCGTGAATTACCGCGCGGGCGAGGACGGCTACACGGACGACTGGATATATTTCGATATGGAGCAGGGTGAGCCCGAGCGCTTCGAGCGGCTTGGGCTTAAAGCGGACGCGGTCACGCCGCTCAACTCCGCGGGGGACGTGTCGGAGCTTGTCCGCACGCTTGCTTTCGAGTTTTATTCATCGGAGGAGTACCGCGAGGAGATATGCCACCATTATTCCGAGCTGCTTCTGTTAAGGCTGAGCAGGATGATCCGCTCGGGCGAAAGCTCTGCGTCGGTAAAATATTCCGAAAAGCATTTCAGGCTCGCTCAGCTAAGAGCGGTGTTCTTTACCCAGCCCGAAACCGTGCAGAGCGTCGACAGCATGGCGCAGGAAATGGGGCTGAGCCGCTCGGGCTTTCAGCACCTTTACAAGCGCGTGTTCGGCGTTAGCGTAATGGAGGACGTTATCCGCGGAAGGATAGAATATGCGGAGCGGCTGCTCGGCTCAACGACGCTGACCGTGCGCGAGATAGCGGAGCGCTGCGGGTACAGCAGCGAGTATGTTTTCATGCGGCAGTTCAAGAAATATTGCGGGCAGACGCCCTCAGAATACCGCAAAAATGCACAATAGGTCAGTTTTGCTTACATATTCTGCGATTGATTTTGCGGCTTCTGCTGCGGTATAATATTATCATAAGGGAACCTCTAAAAACCGGTTTGAAAATGGAAAATGGGCAGAGTGCAGCGACTGCAAGGAAAACCGACGAAGTAAGGCTGTATGCCTTATGAGGAGGTTTGACGCAGCAGGCGTTGTGCTCTGCACATTTTCACTCAAACAAGGTTTTTAGAGGTGACCATAACATAATTGTTTAGGAGGTTCAGAATGAACAGCAATCTAGCTTCAATACTGCTTTCGCTGGTGACCGCTCTGTCGATGATGACGGCGACGGGCTGCCGGCAGACCGGCCCGCATGAATCCCGCAACGGCATTATCACGTCGGACAGCGGGGAAATGCGCTCGTCAATGACTGCCAGCGACTATGCGAAGGACATGGGTATCGGCATTAATCTCGGGAATACACTGGAGGCGTTCTGGTCGGGCGGAAATGCCGCGGCAGGCAGCGCTGTCATTGGTTCCGGCACTATTAAGGAGTACGAGAAATGCTGGGGCGCGTGCGAAACGACGCAGGAGGTCATCGACGGAATGCGCGACGCGGGCTTCGGCACGGTTAGAATACCCGTTTACTGGGGCAACGGAATGGCTGACGACGGCACGTTCACGATAACCGACGAGCTTTTCGACCGAGTTGAGGAGGTCGTCAACTACTGCCTTAACGACGGGCTTTATGCTGTAATAAATATACATCATTACGACGAATATATCATAAAGAATTACCCGCGCGAGGAAGCCGTGAATATCACAAAGCGGCTTTGGGAGCAGATATCGGAGCGCTATAAGGAGTATTCCGACTACCTTATTTTCGAGGGCTTTAACGAAAATCTCGGGTCGCAGCGCGAGAGCGACAGCTATTCCGAGCAGGAGCTTTTCGACTATGTAAACGA
>CAMEPN010000310.1 GCA_945931735.1 uncultured Clostridia bacterium | reverse complement strand
CATACGAGATCGATGTTTGTGACTGGAGTTCAGACGTGTGCTCTTCCGATCTGTGGCAAATCCACCCTCGCAAAGCATTTCAACGCCATACTCACCCCGACGAGCGGAAAAGTGACCGTCGCGGGAATGGACACCTCGGACGAGGAGCGCCTTTTCGATATCCGGCAGAACGTCGGCATGGTGTTCCAGAACCCCGATAATCAGCTCGTCGCGACTATTGTTGAGGAGGACGTTGCGTTTGCGCCGGAGAACCTCGGCGTTCCGCCGGAGGAGATACGCCGCCGCGTTGACGACGCGCTGAAGCAGGTGGATATGTACGATTTCCGCGAGCACTCGCCGCACCAGCTTTCGGGCGGTCAGAAGCAGCGCGTCGCTATTGCGGGGATAATCGCCATGCAGCCGCGCTGCATAGTCATGGACGAGCCGACCGCCATGCTTGACCCAAAGGGCAGGCGCGAGGTCATGAAAACGGTGAAATATCTCAACAAGGAAAAGGGTATCACCGTGATACTGATAACCCATTACATGGACGAGGCGGCGCAGGCTGATCGCGTTGTTGTAATGGACGGCGGAAAGATAATCATGGACGACGTTCCGCGCAAAATATTCTCGCAGGCGGAAAAGCTGCGCGCTGTCGGGCTGGACGTCCCGCAGGTGACGGAGCTGTGCTGTATGCTGCGGAAAAACGGCGTCGATATTTCCTCGGAAATAATTTCCGAAAAGGAATGCGCCGAGGCGATAGCGAAGCTCCCGCTGATAACGAAAACCGCCGTCCCCGAGCCTAAGCCGCCGAGAAACACCCAAACAAATAAGGAGATCGCGGCGCAGGTGAAGTCGCTGACCTATAAATACAGCGTCGGGACGCCGTTTGAAAAGACCGCGGTGGACAATGTTGACCTCGCGGTGGAGCGCGGGGAATTTGTCGGGATAATCGGCCACACGGGAAGCGGAAAATCCACGCTGATACAGCACCTCGACGGGCTTATAAAGCCGACCTCGGGAGAGGTGCTGATAGACGGGACAAATATCTGGGATAAGGGCGTGAATATCCGCGACATACGCTTCAAGGTGGGGATAGTTTTCCAGTATTCCGAGCACCAGCTTTTCGAGGAAACTGTCGCGAAGGACATTGCATACGGCCCGAAGAACATGGGACTTCCCGACGAGGAGATACAAAAGCGCGTGCGCGACGCGGCAAAGGCGATGGATATTATTCATTTGCTCGACCGCTCGCCGTTCGAGCTTTCGGGGGGGCAGCAGCGCAGGGTGGCTCTGGCGGGAGTTCTCGCGATGGAGCCGCAGGTGCTTATCCTAGACGAGCCTGCCGCGGGGCTTGACCCTAAGGGCCGCGACAAGATACTCGGGCAGATAAAGCAGTACCACGAGCAGTCGGGCAGGACGATACTTCTTGTTTCCCACTCGATGGAGGACATCGTGAAGTATGCGACAAAGGTGCTCGTGATGAACAAGGGAAAGCTGTTCTGCTACGACGACACGGACAGAGTGTTCGAGCGCACAGACGAGCTTGCCAAGATAGGGCTTGATGTCCCACAGATAACAAGAATGTCGCATATCCTCAAGGAAGAGGGAATTGACATCGGAAACGATATATACACCACACAGAGAGCGGCGGAAAGACTGCTCGGCATAATTAAAGGAAAGAACAAATGATAAAGGATATAACTATCGGACAGTATTTCCCGGGACACTCGGTCATACACAGGCTGGACAGCCGCGTAAAGCTGCTGCTGGATATGCTGTATCTGGTAATACTGTTCACGGCGCAGAGCTATACAGGCATTCTGCTCGGAATGCTGTTTATGGTGATATGCTATATTCTCGCGGGGATAAAGCTGAACATGATCCTTAAGAGCATAAAGCCGATACTCCCGCTGATGATATTCACGGGGATACTTAACGTGCTCTTTATCAAGGGAGAAACGCCGCTGTTTCAGTGGTGGATAATCGAGGTGTATCCCGAGGGAATACGCACGGCGCTGTTCATGCTGCTGCGTATCGTCGCGCTTATCGTCGGAATGTCGCTGCTCACTTATACGACCTCTCCGATAATGCTGACCGACGCGATAGAAAGGCTGCTCGGCCCGCTGAAGAAGCTGCATTTCCCCGTGCACGAGCTTTCGATGATGATGACCATTGCGCTGCGCTTTATCCCGACACTCGTCGAGGAAACGGACAAGATAATGTCCGCGCAGAAAGCGCGCGGCGCGGAGCTTGACAGCGGCGGGCTTATGAAAAAAGCAAAGGCGCTCATTCCGGTGCTTATCCCGCTGTTCGTTTCGGCGTTCAAGCGCGCGAACGAGCTTGCGACTGCGATGGAGTGCCGCTGCTACCGCGGGGGAGAGGGCAGGACGCGCCTGCGTCAGCTCAAGACCGCCCCGCGCGACTATATCGCCTCGGGGATAATGCTGGCGCTGTTTGCGGCGGTCATTGTCATTAACTGCTTCCCCGTGCTTCCTTAACGGAGGTCTTATGAGAAATCTCAAGGTTTTCATAGCGTACAACGGCGCGGCATATCACGGGTTCCAGCGGCAGGGCAACGCGGTTACCGTTCAGGAAACGGTTGAGCGCTCGCTCGGGAAGCTGCTTAAAATACCGCCGCCCGTCATATCCGGCTGCTCGAGGACGGACACGGGCGCTCACGCGCGCCGCTTCTGCTTCAATGTCCATGTCGACAGCAGGATACCCTGCGAGGGCTTCGTAAAGGGAATGAACACCCTGCTCCCGCCGGATATTGCGGTGCTTTCCTGCGAGGACGCGCCGGAGGATTTTCATGCGCGGTATGACACAAAGGCAAAGGAATATGTCTATCTGATAAACAACAAGCCGCAGCGCGACGTTTTCATGCAGAACCTTGCGTTCCACTATCCGTATAAGCTGGATATCGCGGCGATGGAGCACGCGGCGCGCCTGCTCGAGGGCGAGCATGACTTCGGCGGCTTCTGCCGCGCGGAGGGAAAGGCGCGCGTTAAAACGACGGTGCGGACGATATACAGCGTTTCCGTGTCGGAA
>CAMEPN010000309.1 GCA_945931735.1 uncultured Clostridia bacterium | reverse complement strand
CGTGACCGCCGAGGAAAAGGCGCGCGAGCGCAAGGAAACCATGAGCAGAACGACCGCCGACGTTGCCGACAAGGTGGTTGAGAACCAGATGAGGATAGTTCAGGAGATAGCGTCGCTGCTGGGCGAAACCGCTGCGGAAACGAAGGTCGCGCTGATGAAGCTGAAGGAGTCGATCGCCGATGAATAATCTCTGTGCCGATATCGGGTGGAAAAGCCTAATTAAACACGGCGAGCAGCTCTGCGGCGACCATATCGAAATTATCGACATGGGGGACAACTCCACGGTCGTCGTTCTTGCGGACGGACTCGGAAGCGGCGTCAAGGCGAGCATTCTCTCCACGCTAACCTCGAAGATAATTGCGACGATGACCTCCGAGGGAATAGCTCTCGAGGAATGCGTCAGGACCATCGCCGCAACGCTCCCGATATGCAAGGTGCGCGAGGTCGCATATTCCACCTTTACAATAATCCGCCTTATCCACAACGAGGAGGCGGAGATAATCTGCTACGATAACCCCGATGTTATCATGTACCGCGACGGCAAGTACATGGATATCCCCATGACGAACATGAACATCGACGGGAAGCTGATACATAAATCACGCATTAAATTACAGGAAAACGATATTTTTATCGCCATGAGCGACGGGTGCATCCACGCCGGCGTCGGAATGACGCTGAATTTCGGGTGGGAGCGCAAGGAGATAGCGGAGTTTATGGAAACGCTGACCGAGGTCGGGTTCACCGCGAAAACGCTCTCCACGGTGCTGACCGACCAGTGCCTAAAGCTCTACGGCGGAGAGCCGGGGGACGACACCACCGCCTGCACCGTAAGGATACGCCGCCGCCAGCCCGTTAATCTGATGATAGGCCCGCCGTCGGACAGGAACGACTGCGAGAAAATGGTGTCGCTGTTCCTCTCGAAAGAAGGAAAGCGCATCGTATGCGGCGGAACGACCTCTTCTATCGTTGCCGACTACCTCAAAAAACCGATAATCCCTTGTCTGAACTACTTCGACTCCGAAATACCGCCCACCGCGTCAATCGAGGGGATAGACCTTGTTACCGAGGGCGTTATCACGATAAACCGCGTGAACGAATACGCTAAGGATTATCTTTCGAGCAACGATAGCTACAAGCAGTGGAGCTACAAGCAGGACGGAGCGGCGCTCATCGCGCGAATGCTGTTCGAGGAGGCGACCGACATCAATTTCTATGTCGGCAGAGCGATAAACCCCGCCCACCAGAACCCCGATCTTCCGATAAACTTCAACATAAAAATGCAGCTTGTCAACGAGCTGTCCGAAAGCCTTAAGAAAATGGGCAAGAAGATCAAGGTAAGCTATTTCTGATAAATCACGGCACAGGTTTGGCTGATATGCAAGGCGCAGCAATGCGGCAAAAGAAAGGAAAGAAAATGCAGAACAAGATATACAAATTCGACACCAAGGTGCAGTATCTGAAATACAAGGTGCTGCGCGAGGTCGCTCGTCAGGCGTGGAACGGAACGCTGCTCGAAAACCTCATGGATATCCCGAAGATAATCGTCCCGGGAAAAGAACCGACTATGCGCTGCTGCGTATACAAGGAGCGCGCTATTCTCGGCGAGCGCGTTAAGATAGCGATGGGCGGCGACAAGTCCAACCCAAACGTTATTGAGGTCATCGAAACCGCCTGCGACGAATGTCCGATGGGCGGCTACGAGGTCACGAACGCCTGCCGCGGCTGTCTTGCGCACCGCTGCGAGGACGCCTGCAAGCGCGGCGCTATTTCCTTTGACCACAACCAGAAGGCTCATATCGACAAGAGCAAGTGCGTTGAGTGCGGTATGTGCGCGAAGGTATGTCCCTACACTGCGATAATGAACTTTAAGCGTCCCTGCGTCAACGCCTGCAAGGTCAAGGCGATATCCATGAACGAGGACAAGGCTGCTAAAATCGACAACAACAAGTGCATTTCCTGCGGCGCCTGCGTATATCAGTGCCCGTTCGGCGCGATAACCGACAAGTCCTTCATCATCAACGTTATAGATATGCTCCAGAAGAGCGAGAACAACAGCAAGTACAAGGTCTACGCGCTCATTGCCCCCGCGATAGGCAGCCAGTTCTCCTACGCAAAGCTCGGGCAGGTCATCAAGGGTATCAAGGAGCTTGGGTTCTACACCGTTGTCGAGGCTGCGCTCGGCGCGGACATGGTCGCGTTTGCGGAGAGCAAGGAGCTTGCGGAGAACGGTGACTACCTCACAAGCAGCTGCTGCCCCGCGTTTGTTGACTACATCAACAAGAATTTCCCCGACATTGTTCCCCACGTTTCGCACAATCTCTCGCCCATGGCGACCATTGCGAAGTACATAAAGTCCACCGACCCCGACTGCAAGATAGTATTCATGGGACCCTGCACCGCGAAGAAAATGGAGTTCCAGAAGGAGAGCGTCCGTCCGTATGTTGACAGCGTTATCACCTTTGAGGAGCTTCAGGCGCTTTTCGACAGCAGGGACATTGATATCCGAACGCTCGGCGAAGAGGTGCTGGACAACGCAAGCTATTACGGGCGCATTTTCGCGCGCTGCGGCGGTCTTGCGGACGCAGTACAGGAGGGTCTTAAGGAGCAGGGACTCGACTTCAAGGTCAAGGCTGTTTCCTGCGACGGCATTGAGGAGTGCCGCACGGCGCTGCTCAAGAAGAACAAGGGCGTTCTCGACGCCAACTTCATCGAGGGCATGGCGTGCGTTGGCGGCTGCATCGGCGGCGCGGGCTGTCTGACCCACGGCGAGAAGAACAAGGCAGAGGTCGACAAGTACGGCAGAGAAGCCTATGAAAAGACCATTACAGAGGCAATAAGCCTTGTTGGGAAGCTTTGATATTAAAAATCCCCCGAGAGATCGGGGGATAACGTTTATTGAGAAGTCCGACTGATTTTTCGGGATCAGGAGGCGGAGCAAAACTATACATCAGAAATCAACAAGAGGCAGGATTGCTCCTGCCTCAGCTTGTCGAAAAAGTCAATTTTGCCTGCGAAGCAGGCTTTTGAAATCAGTTT
>CAMEPN010000308.1 GCA_945931735.1 uncultured Clostridia bacterium | reverse complement strand
AGGAGCTTTCGCGAAGCCGCACGGAATTTGCCCTTATAACCGAAAACATGAGCGAGGGCTTTATCATCTCCGACAGGCACACGAAGATACTCTCCTACAACACCGCCGCGCTTAAGATACTCGGCGCGGAAAATGTCGAGGAAAATCAGAGCGTGCTTACGCTCAACAGAAGCTCGAATTTCCTTGAAGCGATAGAAAACGCGCTTAAGGGCGAACGCTGCGAGCGCACGCTCGAGATATCCGAAAAAAGCTACGGGGTCATTGCGAACCCTGTCCGCACGGACGGCGAGATAACCGGCGCGGTCATCATCATATTCGACACGACCGAGCGCGAGCAGCGCGACAGGCTCCGCCGCGAATTTACCTCCAACGTTTCGCACGAGCTAAAGACCCCGCTTACCAGCATTTACGGAATATCCGACATGATATGCGGCGGGATAGTAAAGCCCGAGGACATCGCGGGCTTCGCGAAGAATATCCGCGACGAATCGGGGCGGCTGATAACGCTTATCGAGGACATAATAAAGCTGTCGCAGCTCGACGAGAACAACTTCACCGACCACCGCGAAAATACAAATCTTGCGGAGCTTGCACGGCTCGCTGTGTCGCGGCTCGGCAGCATTGCGGACAGGAGCGGCATAACGCTTACCGTGAGCGGCGACGAGGCAATGTACGAGGGCATACCGTCCGTCCTTGAGGAAATGATATATAATCTGCTGGACAACGCCGTGAAATACAACAAGGCGGGCGGAAAGGCGGAGATAAACATAAAGGACGGCGACAGCGTCGTTATCACCGTAAAGGATACGGGCATAGGCATACCCGCGGACAGCATAGACCGCGTATTCGAGCGTTTCTACCGCGCGGACAAGAGCCATTCCCGCCGCATAGGCGGAACGGGTCTGGGGCTTTCGATCGTCAAACACGGAGCGCAGCTCCACGGCGGCAGCGTAAGCGCCGAAAGCACCGAGGGCGTCGGGACGACGATGACGCTGGTGCTCCCGAGGAAGCATGACCATAAATAATAAAAGCCGCCGATGTGCATTTCGGCGGCTTTTTGTTTTATTTTTTCGGATATCAAAAAAATG
The DNA here is from genome assembly GCA_945931735.1 of uncultured Clostridia bacterium. GTDB lineage: Bacteria > Bacillota > Clostridia > Oscillospirales > Ruminococcaceae > CAG-115. The sequence goes on along the minus strand of CAMEPN010000308.1, from coordinate 1,959 downwards.
AAATTACCGTTCGGGTTTGACGTTTTGGCACATCTGCCTGCATTTTACGCCGTCATATCCTGCCGCAGAAAGGATAACCATCGGTTTTCGGGGGCGTTAATGCCGCACGGAATTATCCGCAAAAATTAATGTTCCGATATGGGGCTTGATTTTTTTGTGTTATTTTATTATAATAAACACATGACATATATCCTGTGAAGAAAGGCGGGTGCCGGCTATGAAGAAAATAAAGGCTTTAATTGCTGCGATGATGATATGCTGCCTGTGCGGCTGCAATCTCGAAAACGCGGACAGCTCATATACCCCGCGGACATCTGCCGTAACATCTTCGGAGCCTGCTCCCGCGACGACAGCCGCGACAACGACGCAGACCACAGCATTGACCTCGCTGGATATTGACGATGTTATACCCGAGGCGATACAGACGCCCCGCGTCGACGGTAACAGGCTGTCCTTCTCAATAATCAACGTTTATTCCGAGGGAGAATATTACACTGTTGACATCTCGGGGGTAAAGATGGACGAAAGCACCGCCTCCGAGGACATCGACACGACCTATGTCAAGGGCGAGCTTTACGGGGATTTCAGACTGGATCTTCTTAAAAAGGGCGAGATAATCGACACGTTCAAAATAAACGTCCCGCGAAACGACAGGTTTCTTATCCTCGAAAGCGTGACGGAGGATCTGTCCTACGGCTGCGAGCTTATCTCGAACAAGCGCGAATACGACGCGGACGAATATCCCGACCTGATACAGCTTGATTTTTATATAATAAATGAAGTCGAAGCGCCGCAGTATGCGAGATATTTTGCGGTATTCGGAGGGAAGATACGCGAGGTGCCGGTATATGAAAACGGCGTCGAGGTCGCGCCCTACGGGACGCACCCGGAGATGAAGAGCGCGGGACTGATGGTACAGCACCTTGTTGCGGGGCAGTACGGCGGGGATTATACGATATTGAAGTATGAATACACCTTTGATGTTGAAAACAGGTGTCTTAACCGAAAAAAGGTGAAATTCTACGGCTGGGAGGACTGACATGACGGACAGGGAAGAATTTATACAGATATTTAATGACAAAATACACCGCGACGGCGCGGATAAGCTGCTGGACTTTCTCGAGAACAAGAGCGACTTTTTCACCTGCCCCGCAAGCACGCGCTATCACAACGCATTCGAGGGCGGGCTGCTCCGTCACTCGCTGAATGTTTACAAATGCCTGTGCGCGTACATGGAGCGCCCGCGCGTCAAGGAGGAATACGGGCTTTCCGCCTCGGACGAGAGCATTGCGATAGTTGCGCTGCTGCACGACATATGCAAGGTGAATTTCTACCGCACCTCCTACCGCAATGCGAAGAACGACAAAACCGGTCAATGGGAGCGCGTTCCCTACTACGAGATACACGACACTCTCCCATATGGTCACGGCGAAAAGAGCGTGTACATGGTGAGCGGTTTTATCCGCCTTTCCCGCGAGGAAGCCATGGCTATACGCTGGCACATGGGCTTTTCGGGCATTGAGGACAAAAATCAGGTCGGGCGCGCGCTGGAGATGTTCCCGCTGGCGTTCGCGCTATCCGTCGCCGATATGGAAGCCAGCTACTTCCTAGAAAAATCGGAGGAATGAGTTTTTTATTGCAAAATTGACGGTTTGGCACCGTCGGGCTTAACGGACATTAAGGCGGTGCCTTGAACCTTTTTTATTTGTTAATTTTAATTTCTGTGTTGTCACACGAATGTGGGGGAAACCCTTCGGGCAAGGGAAAAACGAAGTTTTTCCCTCTCCCTACGTGCAATTGCGGCTTGAACACGCGTCACTACGTGACGCTTCCGCCGCAAACGCTCAAATTTTTTCTTCGCGGACAACGTCCGCGATTTCGCTTCGCGAAACCGAAAAAATTCGCCCCCACACCCCTTTCCCCTCTCCCTCTTCCTTTTCCTGAAGTTTCCGCCCCTTT
>CAMEPN010000307.1 GCA_945931735.1 uncultured Clostridia bacterium | reverse complement strand
ACACTCTTTCCCTACACGACGCTCTTCCGATCTCTTGTCACAATGAAAACGACCACATACGCCATGAAAAACATATCCTTTTCGGAAAGCGCCGAGAGCGTATCGTTTGAAATAAACGTCTGCAACTATGTTCATAACGACCCGTCGATGATAAATGAAAACGACATTACATACTCGCTGGTGCTGGAGCTTGTGGATACGAGCGGCGCCGCCGTAACGGGAAGCTATGAGGGGCTTATGGTCACGGACAGCGATAATGTCAGCCGAGGCTTTTCCAACGGGGTCTGCAATGTCCCCGCACGGACGCTCATGGGCGGCGTGAAAAGCGTCGACTCCTACAAAATAACCGTTCCGAAGGATCTTATCAACACCGTGAATATAAAGGCGGCTGCCGAGCCTGACAGCGCGTCCTACGCATACACGGACAACAATAAACTCGGCAGAGTATTTACTTTTTCCGAATACAATGCTGCGGCGACAACTTGGACGGGAAGCTTTACCGAAACCACGTCCGAGGGCTACGACGGCTTTAATTATGTTATCAAGGGGCAGGGCAAGGGAACGGTAACTCTTACATGGGATTACGAAAATATTGAAATAAACAATATTTTCCTCGTGCTCAACGGGCTTACCCCCACGTTTTCAAACGGGAAAGCGGTCATTACGATAGATGTGGACTCGGATATAACTAACCGATATGATATCCAGTTTTATAAAACCGAAAACGGTGATTATTCGGATATGTCCGTCGTAAATTCGTATGTAGAACTTGAATTTGCAGATACAGCCGCAGCAGGCTGATAATCAACGCGTCAGGCTTCCGTAACATGGGAGCGGCAATTTTTGATCGGAGCAATGTTTATGAATACTGAAAAAGATCTAAAATTGAATAAACGCATAAAGAGGATCTCTGCCGCAGCGGTCCTGCTGCTGGTCAGCATTTTTGCCCTTATCGTCGACGCAAATCATCTGTTCAACGAAATGAACGCCGCGGCTCTGGACGAAAGCGTTTCTATTGTTGACAACACCTGCGCGATAAACAGCGCGGACGATTTCGTTGCGTTTTCAAAGGCGTATCAGACTTATCCCGACGAATATCAGAACGTAAATATTTATTTTGCGATAACATCGGGCACTCTGAGTAATCTTGACGAATTTGTAAGCATCGGCACGGCAGATTATCCGTTTGCGGGAAATATCGTCGCGGGAAGCACGGATATCAACATAACGCTGGACAAGCCGCTTTTTGATTATGTGATGGATTCCTGCGGTATCAAGAACTCGGGCGGCAACTCAAAGGCGATCACTCTGTCAAGGTCGGGCAGCTACGACACGCCCTTATTCGCCGCAAATGTAGTGCATGACGCCGAAAGCACCGGCGGCGCCCGCTGGGAGATCGGCATTTCGGAATATGTTGACAGCCTCGGCGGGGAGTATACATACAGCTTCGCGGGCGTTATCGGTTCACTCGGCAAGGACGCAGAGGTGGAGCTTGTCCTAAATAACAACGCCGTGGCTTCAAACGGAAGCTGCTCGGATATAGTCAGCGACAGCGACGTCGGACTTGCCTGCAAGGTAATGAACCCTGGGTCTAAGCTTACGGTAAGCGTATCGGGTGCAAGCACAGCTTTTAATGTTTCGTCTGCAAACGGCAGCGCGGGCGGTCTTGTCGGAACGATGTCAAGCGGCTCTTCGCTGATTATAAACAGCGCGTTCGCAACTGGCGGCACAGTTTCCGCGGGCAATTATGCGGGCGGACTTGTTGGCTATGCGACCGACGCGTCCGTTACATTTTCCGACCCGTCATACAATGCGATAAGCCCGACTGCGGCGGGAAAGAGCGGCACGGGCGGAGTTTTCGGGTATTACAGAAACACTGCGTCCGATTTTGCCGTAACGGGATATAATGTTGATTGTACGCTCAACGGCGCATATTCGGGAGGAATTTTCGGCGAGCTTGTAAACGGCGGGACAATGACCATTGACGGCTCGAACGATGTTACCGTTTCGAGAACGTCGATCGACAGCACATATACTAACAAGGACATCGGGGGACTTATCGGAAAATATTCCTCCGACACGTCAGCCTGCGTACTCACCGTTGACGGCATATCCGTTAATATCGGAAAAAGCGCTTCTGCCGATAATTACGGCGGAATAATCGGCGTTATAAACGATGATTCCTATGTTCATTTTTCAAATGTTACCGTAAATGCGGCAAGCTGCAATACCGATATAAGCGGCTCCTTCGGAGGTCTTGTCGGGGATAATACAAACGCCTTTATCGACGCAGAGAATGTTACAATAAAAACAGACGGCGAATTTTACGGCGGCGGTGTCGTCGGCAATATGAGGAGCGGAGTTCTCCGTTTTATCGGAAAAACCGACCTTAGCGGCGCGAAAGCGGGATACAGCAGCTCGATAAAATGCGGTCAGATAGTAGGAGCAAGAGGTCAGGCGCTTATCTATGCGCAAAGCGGCTGGAAGCTTATCAGAAGCTCTGCGGTGACTATTGATGATATTGGTTCGTGGGGAGAAGTGTTGCGCTTCAACGACAGCGGATTTACGGCGGACAGCGTGCTGTCTGTCGACGAAACGAAGCATATCGTTACCGTAAAGCCTGCGAATACGACCGTTTTAAGCCTTTCGGAGTTCGCAGCGCTGGCGCTAAATATCCAGCTCAACAGCGGCAATGTCGGCACGCTGCAATTCGACAGCGCTTCAAAAAGCGCCGACCTGCTTAAGACGACGCTCTCGCTCGACTGCGACATTGACCTCACGGGAACGGGAATAACGGGACTGACCCGCGACGACGGAACTAACGACGTATTTACCGGAACATTTGACGGCGGCAGCCACAAGCTGACCCTTGCCATAGGCGAGGCTTACGGCTTCCGCAGCAATGAAAGCACTGCCGTTACTGCCAACGAGGACGGTAATGGAATTATATACCGCCATAAGTATAACAACTTGTTCGCAAAAACGAGCAGCAATGCTGCGTTCAAAAAACCGGATTTAGACGGAAGTATTTCCGTAGATGTCAAGGACA
>CAMEPN010000306.1 GCA_945931735.1 uncultured Clostridia bacterium | reverse complement strand
ATTTCGAGGAGGACAATATGCCCCAGGCTAAGCTCCACAGAAACCTTGAGAACGGCATGGCGGTGTCCATCGGACGCCTGCGCCCCGATACCCAGTATGACTACAAGTTCGTCTGCCTGTCCCACAACACGCTGCGCGGCGCCGCAGGCGGTGCGGTGGAGATGGCGGAGCTGCTTGCGGCAAAGGGCTATCTGGACTGATCCGTTCCACGCGAAAGGACATTTGAGATTTTATGAGCAATACGATTTTTACAGGCGTCGCGACCGCTATCGCGACCCCGATGAATGCTGACGGAAGCATCAACTACGAAGAGTTCGGCAGAATGCTGGATTTTCAGGTAGAAAACGGCGCTGACGGCGTTGTTATCTGCGGAACCACCGGCGAGTCCGCGACCATGACCGACGACGAGCACCGCGAGGTGCTGCGCTACGGAATCGAGCGCATCGCGCACCGTATCCCCGTTATCGCGGGAACAGGCAGCAACGACACTGCATACGCGGTAGAACTGTCTAAGGACGCGGAGAAGCTCGGCGCGGACGCGCTGCTGCTTGTCACGCCCTATTACAACAAGACCTCCCAGCGCGGGCTGGTAAAGCATTTCACCGCCATCGCGGACAGCGTGAATATCCCGATAGTGCTGTACAATGTTCCCTCCCGTACGGGCGTGAACATTTCGATAGACGCGTACAAGGAGCTTGCGAAGCACCCGAACATCGTTGCTACAAAGGAAGCGAGCGGCAATATGGATCTGATGATGCAGATTTCCGCTTACACCGACCTCGACATCTATTCCGGCAACGACGACGAGGCGCTCTGCGCGCTTGCGACGGGCGCAAAGGGAGTTATCTCCGTGACCGCGAACTGTATGCCTAAGGAAAAGCACGACGAGATAATGCTGTTCCTCGAGGGGAAGCACGCGGAGGCTCTTGAGCTTCAGAAGAAGCTGCTTGCGTTCGAGAAGGCGCTGTTCATGGACGTGAACCCCATTCCCGTAAAGGAAGCGCTCAACATCATGGGCTTCAAGGCGGGCGAGTGCAGGCTGCCGCTGTGCTCCATGACCGAGGAGCAGGTAGAAACTCTCAGAAAGGCAATGGAGCCGCTCGGACTTATCGGCTCGATCAAGTAATACAGGAGGGCGGGTGGTAAGGCAACACCGCATAATTATTGTCGTTCGATTGCGCCGCAGATTTTTCGTCAGATTGTACAAATTTGACGCAGGCGGGCTGACGCCCGTCAAGGAAAATTTGTGCAATATGGCGGAAAATATGCAAGCAAGCGTGCGGCAAAGGCGTTAGCCGGTAATTGTGCGGTGTTGCCTTAGCCTGCCCTTTTTCGGAAAGGAATTTCAATGACAAGGATAGCTGTAACAGGCGCCTGCGGAAGAATGGGGCGCGTTATCGTGAGCCTCTGCAAGGAGCGCGGCGACTGTGAGATAATCGCGGGGATAGATAAGCTCGGCGAGAAGTACGACGAATTTCCCGTGTATAAGAGCGTGTTCGACATGGCGGAGAAGCCCGATGTCATAATCGACTTTTCGCACCCGTCGGCGCTGCCCGACCTGCTTTCCTACGGGAAGATGAACAACGTCCCGCTGGTGATCGCGACGACGGGATATACCGACGAGGAGCGCTCGCAGATAACGGCGGCTTCGGCGCAGATACCGATTTTCTTTACGTTCAATATGTCGCTGGGGATAAACCTGCTGGTGGAGCTTGCGCGAAAGGCGACGCAGGTGCTCGGCGGGCAGTTTGACATAGAGATACTCGAAAAGCACCACAACCAGAAAAAGGACGCTCCCTCGGGCACCGCGATAATGATCGCGGAGGCGATAAACGAGGAGCTTGACGGGAAGGATCATTTCGTATACGACCGCCACAGCGTAAGAAAGCCGCGCGACAAGGACGAGATTGGAATGCACGCGATACGCGGCGGCACAATCGTCGGCGAGCACGACATCATTTTCGCGGGACACGATGAGGTGATAACGCTGTCGCACTCGGCGCAGTCGCGGGAGGTTTTCGCTGTCGGCGCGGTAAACGCGGCGGTATTCCTTGCGGGGAAGCCTGCGGGAATGTACGCCATGTCTGATTTGATAAAGGAGAATTGATATGAGCATTCAAGTTACCGAAAACGTATCTGCGGTATCTTTCAACAACGTGCCGCTGAACAAGACAATTATGGAGGACACGCTTACCGCTGTGGCAAAGGCGGGCATCAACATCGACATGATCTCCATGACCGTCCCCACGTCGGAGATATTCAGCTTCGGCTTCACGCTTTCCGACGAGGATATGCCGAAGCTTCTCGCTGTGGTAAAGGAGCTTAAGGCAAAGGAAAGCGCGATAGTCCCCATGATAAACAGCGGCAACCGCAAAATTGTAATCAAGACGAGCGACATGGAAACGCAGGCGGGCTTTGCGGCGAGGGTATTTGAAATGCTCAACAGGATAGAAGCGATGATACTTCTGATTACGACTGGCGTTGACGAGATATCCGTGCTTATCCGCGAAAGCGACGCGGAAACTGCCGAGGCGGAGCTTCGGAGGATGTTCGGCTGATGTTTAATTTTCTTTTGAGCACTGCCGCCGCGACTGCCGAAATGACCGCCGAGGCGGAAACGCACGAGATAACGCTCAACGACGCGGTGCACGGTCTTGTTGAAAATCCCGAGGAAACCATGTCGGCGTTCGGGCAGTTTTTCCAGAATATTGGCAACGGGATACTCGGTGCGATACCGACTATACTTTTCGCGGTTCTGATACTTGTGATAGGGATCTTCGTGACCAAGCTTGCGCTGTGGCTGCTGTCGAAAGGGCTGAACAGGTCGAAGCTTGACCTTACTGTGACGAAATTTGTGTCGCAGGTGTGCAAGATCGTGCTGTATGTTCTGCTGCTGACGATAATCCTGTCGATACTCGGCATACCCGCGACCTCTATAATCACTGTCATCGGTACGGCGGGCGTGGCGATAGGTCTTGCGCTTCAGGACTCGCTGTCGAACGTTGCGGGCGGATTTATGCTGATGGTGACGAAGCCGTTCAAGATTGGCG
>CAMEPN010000305.1 GCA_945931735.1 uncultured Clostridia bacterium | reverse complement strand
AAGCTTGGTGCTTCTTTCGGGGTCAATGCAGTAGCTGTCGCGCGCGAGTATCTTCTCGAGCGGCTTGGTGAGGTTCTCGCCCTCCTTGCATATACCGCCGCCGATAAGAAGCATTTCGGGCTGGAACGTGTTGACGATGTTCGTCAGACCGCAGCCGAGATATTCTATGTACATATTGACGACCTCGCTTGCCGCCGCGTCGCCCGCTCTCCAGCCGTCGAACGCCGTCTTTCCGTCAACGCCGTCGAGAGAGCCTGCAAGCTCCCACATCTTGCTTTCGGGGTGAGTCTCCATGCCCTCTTTCGTCATGTTGATGAGCGCAGTCGCGGAGGAATACGCCTCAAAGCAGCCCTTTCTGCCGCAGCCGCACTGCCTGCCGCCGAACTGTATCACCGTATGTCCAAGCTCCGCGCCGCAGAAGTTGAAGCCGGTGTATATTTTTCCGTCGATGATAATACCGCCGCCGACGCCAGTTCCGAGCGTAACTACAACAACGTCCTTGTAGCCCTTGCCCGCTCCCGCGAGCACCTCGCCGAATGCCGCCGCGTTGGCGTCGTTCTCGACATATACCTCCTTGCCGAGCTTCTTCTTGATTATAGAGCGCAGGTCGGTGTTCTTAAAGCCGAGGTTGCAGGAATACAGCACAACGCCGCTGTTTCTGTTAGCGGTGCCGGGCGTGCCGATACCTATGGAGTTCAGCTCGCCTATCGTCACCTTAGCCTCGTTCAATACCTCCCACACTGTTTCAACTATCGAGCTGCATATCTCCTCTGCGGGTCTGGGGAGATTTGTCTTTGTGGTCGCCTTTGCGATTATGTTGTAGTCCTCGTCTACAAGACCTACCTTGATGTTCGTTCCGCCGAGGTCTATGCCTATGTTGTACATTGTTTCGTCGTTTCCTTTCGTTTACGAGTTTATCAGATATTGAGGTCGGACATTATTTCCTGACTGTCCGAATCTATTCCGAGCTGCGCGAGCAGATCCTTCGCCGCGTTGTAGCCCATTTTCTTCTGGCGGTTGTTCATCGCGGCAACTTCAAGAATTACCGCAAGATTACGTCCGGGCTTTACGGGGATATTGAGCAGCGGCACCTTTACGCCGAGTATCGTCATATAGTGCGTGTCTACGCCCATGCGGTCGTAGGTCTTTTCGGGGTTCCAAAGCTCCATCTCGACAACCATGTCGATCTTCTCCGACATCTTTACCGCGCCGATACCGAAAAGCTGACGGGCGTTCACGATGCCAATGCCGCGAAGCTCGAGGAAGTGCCTGATGTTGTCGGGAGAGCTTCCCACGAGGGTGATATTGCTCGCCTTTTTAATTTCAACAGCGTCGTCCGCGATAAGTCTGTGGCCGCGCTTAACAAGCTCTATCGCCGTTTCGCTCTTGCCGACGCCGCTTTCGCCGAGAATGAGAACGCCCTCGCCGTAAATTTCGATAAGCACGCCGTGGCGGGTTATCCTCGGAGCAAGCTGCATATTAAGGAACGCGACCAGCTTTGAGATAAGCACCGAGGTGCTCTCATCGCTTCTGAGTATCGGGATACCGTACTTCGGCGCAAGCTCGAGCATTTCGGGGAAAACGTCGAGGTTCCTCGAAATGATGAGCGCGGGGAAGCGATAGCTGAACAGGTCCTCAATGCGCTTTCTTCTGACATCTGCCTCAAGCCCCGAAAGATAAGCATACTCCATCTTACCGAGCACCTGTATGCGCTTGTTGTCAAAATATTCATAAAAGCCCGCGAACTGAAGCCCGGGACGGTTGGTATCGTTGTTCGATATGAGGGTATTGCCGCCGTTTTCGGGCATATACAGCACCTCTAAACGGAACTCGTCCAGCATCTTCTGAAGCGGGAAGGAAAACTCTCTGTTTATCTCTTCAAGGGGCATATTATCTTCCTTTCGTCTGCGGGCAGCTGCCCGCTTTTTGCCGCGGTGCGTTCAAAAATTTACACCGTTAATATTATTATACAGCATCGGCGCTAATATTTCAAGATATTTTTGTTATTTTACCTATGTTTTATCTGCACATATCGGAAGTATTTATAGTGACGATCGTCATTTTCCCGTCCTCAGGACTGCTGTGGTCCATAGAAACATAGCTGCTTTGTTCAAAGGAAATATAATGGATATAGTTTCCGTCGGCAACAAGCGCTGTTACAGCGGGAAGCCCGTCGATAAGCGCTGCCGTTTTATTCGCGGTGTCGATAAGCGCAATAGCCATCTCATCGCTCGTTCCGTCGTTCAGTACGACTGCCGCAGCTTCGTTTTCTGCAACTGCGGTCAGATAAACGTTTGTTTTATACTGCGTTCTGAGCAGGGTCTTGCGCAGCGAATATAACGGGAAATATCCGACCTCGTATTTATCCCCCAGAACGTCGCTGCTGCAACAGAAGGTGTATGTGGGGTACATTCCTGCCATATCCATCATGTTTGCCGAAAAATCATAGCTTTTTTTAAGCGCCCCGTCGCTCGTGGGGTCGGCATAATATATAAGCCCGTCCTTTCCGACGCACAGCCCCAGATCGTTTCCCGCGTAAAGATAGGCGCCGTCGAACATCAGCTCGGTCTGCCCCGTTTCGGGCGAGAATTTGCATATCCCGCTGACATCGAAACTCCTGTCATGCTGCTCGCTGTAAATGCTGTCGGAATAATTGTAGTAAAAGCTTTTTCCCCTGCGCACCAGATTTCCGCCCTCAAACATCGGCAGTTCAACTTCCCTGCCGTCCTTGCGGATATATACGCTGTAATAATAATATGTTTCGTCGAAATTCACCAGGACAATATAATCCTTATCCGCATTCCGTATATAGGAATTTTTGACCCGCCAAATCTCCGTCGATTCTTTCGTTTCGGTATTATACTCCCACATGACGCATTCGCTGTCATCGGCGGCAACAGTATGTGCGTCATAATATATCAAGCCGCCGTCGCAGCCGTCGTATGCGTATCTGTATTCTTTATCGGTTAGGGGCAGAGCTATTTCGTTGATAGTCACCTCAGCGCCTATGTCAGAAAGATTTACGAACTCCCCGTCAAATGTCACCATGTTC
>CAMEPN010000304.1 GCA_945931735.1 uncultured Clostridia bacterium | reverse complement strand
GGGGGTATAGCTCAGTTGGGAGAGCGCTTGCTTCGCATGTAAGAGGTCAGGGGTTCGAATCCCCTTATCTCCACCAGTCAAGTGTCTCGACGCGCAATTTCGCGCGTTGAGGCACTTTTGTTTTTGGGGCAACGCCGCATTGTTATGCGGTTTTCAGCAAGAATTGGTCAGCCGCTCCTGCCTCGGGGGCGGCTTTTGTTGCATATTTAAGGTTGATTTTTCTTCTCAGTTGTGCTATAATGGAAGAAAATAAACTTAGGGAAGGATCATTTGAAAATTGTTAGCGAAAATTATAGTCTGTCTTTTAGCCGGAGCGGGAGCGGGCTTCGGTACGGGGCTTGCGGGACTTTCCGCAGCAGCGGTAATTGCGCCCATGCTGGTCACATTCCTTAATGTTGACGCATATGAGGCAGTGGGTATCGCGCTGGCTTCCGATGTGCTTGCTTCGGCGGCGTCGGCGGTGACATACAAAAAGAACAACAACATCGACGTGAAAAACGGGCTTGTTATGCTGTTTTCGGTTCTGGTGTTCACGTTTGTCGGGAGCTACGCCGCGTCGTTCCTGCCGCAGGCTACAATGGGCGGATTTTCTATGTTCATGACGCTTTTCGCTGGCTTGAAGTTTATTTTCAGACCTGTTATGGAGGCTAAGGAAAGCAACAAGAACCGCAGCAAAACGAAAGCAGCGGTACAGTCTGTCGTGTGCGGAATGCTGGTCGGGCTGATATGCGGCTTTGTCGGAGCGGGCGGCGGAATGATGATGCTGCTTGTTCTGGTCAGCGTCCTCGGATATGAATTAAAAACCGCAGTCGGCACGAGCGTTTTCATAATGACATTCACTGCGCTGACGGGAGCTGTTTCGCATTTTGCCATTGGCGGCGGTATCACCGACTATTCTATACTTATTATGTGTATCATTTTCACGCTTATCGGCGCAATGCTGACCGCAAAGTTTGCAAACAAGGCGTCGCCTAAGGTGATGAACCGTACTCTGGGCTTCGGGCTGACCGCAATGAGCATTGTTATGATCGTTATTAATCTCATTAAGGTGTAAAAAATCGAAATTCTGTAACATTATCGCCTTGAAATTGTCTTATTAGTTGAGAGGGCAAGCTCTGTAACCGAGCGAGAGGATTGAAAATCGGCTCTTTCCGCTTTGGTAAATCCGGCTTAGTGAACAATGGAGGCTGTAATTATGCAGAAAATATTGCAGAACAATATACTAAAAAAACTATCATTTGCTTTACTTATCTGCCTGCTTTTGTCAGGATGTACTTCAAATAATATTGTGTCGGACGCTTCGTCGGATCTTATTTTATTGCCGGACGACGCGGAAGAACAGTCGGTCAGCCTTTCTGACGCGGAAAAGAAGGCGCTCAGCAGTCAGCTTGCAGAAAAATGGCTCGAAAAATGGGCGGAGATATCGGCAGAAAAAGAAATGGTCAAAGCGGAAGCGAGCATTTTCAGCTTTGATTTGACCGACGGCGGCTATCTTACCGCGATCGTCTATCCCTCATACAAAACCAATTCCGCTGTGTTTTATCGGCTTTCCGAAAGCGGAGTGACCGAATATGGGGAATATAACTGCGGCAGTCAGTTCGAGCTTCTGAAAAATAGCTCGGAAGATTATTTGCATTTTATTACTCAATATTCGGGAAGCGCCGTTGGGACAACATACGGCACCAATGAGATTGACGACGAGTATTTCAGAGTATCCGAAAGCAGTCTTGAGCCTGTTCTTCATGTCGGCAGGCAGGAATTTGACGGAAACACGGTAAGTTGGTTCAGCTATGACCTTAATAATAACTCAAGTGAAATATCCGCAGAGGAGTATGCGGAGCTTAACGCTCAGTATTCACAGGACGGGGAGGCGGTCTTTTCAATAAACCTCGATAAGGACGGAGATCGGAAAAACGATACATTCTGTTCGTTTGAGGATAATTCCGAGGAGCTAAGTTCGGCAATAATGGCTTCGCTCAAATGATTTTAGAGGTGACCTTTAAATAGATAATTCCGCAGATCTGTCGTGGGTCTGCGGTTTTTTATGTTTATTTTCATCTGTAAATAGTCTTTGCGGCATTGCTTGACATTTTTACCGCGAAATAATATACTATTAACAGCAGGAGCAGCGTTCACGACGATAGATAAAAGGAGCATTAACTATGTCCCAAAACCACGGTTGAAATCCGTGCGCTTGCCGTTATATGAATATTACAGCGCTATGCAGCAATGCACGGCGCTTTTTTCATGTCTTGCAGGCGACACTCGCCCGAAAGGAGGATAAATGCGGGACTGGAGCTTATCCGGACTGGAGAATTTCGGGACGTATCAGCCGTTCCCGAATGCGGGGCGGTTCGAGATACCGCAGATACTGCCCTTTCAGCTTATGGAAATAAAGGAATGGAACAGGCGAAGCGTTCATGGTGATAAAAGAAGAACCTACTGACGAAGATCTGCATGATTGATATTTCCGCCCTCGAGGGGAGTTCCTCGGGACATTTTTTGCGCTAGATAGTTTGTGTACCAAACTTGACACCCATCTTGACACACATATTTTACGAAAAACGATAAAACACGTTATTTTATGTATATTTATGTAAATTTAATTGGAAAATAAAAATGCCCGCCAAGCGGCTTACAGAGCCATTTGACGGGTGTTTTTTATGGAGCTGGTGAACGGACTCGAACCCCCGACCTGCGCATTACGAATGCGCTGCTCTACCGACTGAGCTACACCAGCAATTTAACGTTACTATTATAGCACAACCGAAACGTTTTGTCAAGTACTTTTTTCAAAAAAAGAGAACCGACCGGCAAAAATCCAATCGGTTCTCATAAATTACGCATTTTCAGAGGATTATACAAATCAAACCGCCGCAGCCATCGTTGATGATTCTGCCGATGGTTTCCTGGAGCTTCATTCTCGCGTCCTGCGGCATTCGGTTGAGCTTGTTGTGCAAGCCCTCGTTCACCAAATCCGAGAGCGATTTCCCGAAAATGTTGCTCTCCCAGATTTTTGTCGGGTTCTCCTCAAAGTCGTTCAAAAGGTAGCTGATAAGCTCCTCGGAC
>CAMEPN010000303.1 GCA_945931735.1 uncultured Clostridia bacterium | reverse complement strand
CGGCGCGCGGGCGCGAACGCTTGTCGCCTACTGTAAAAGCCGCGGATACAACTGCGTCGAGGTCATGCCGCTGAACGAATATCCCTGCGACGAAAGCTGGGGCTATCAGGCGACGGGATTTTTCGCGCCGACCTCCCGCTACGGAACGGCGGACGACCTGCGGTATTTCGTTAATTACTGCCACAAAAACGGGATAGCGGTGTTTATGGATTTTGTACCCGTGCATTTCGCGGTGGATTCCTATGCGCTGGCTGAATTCGACGGCACGCCGATATTCGAGAGCGAGTTCAAGGACATCGCATACAGCGAATGGGGCAGCCGAAGCTTCGACTATTCCCACCCCGTGGTGTGCAGCTTCCTGAAATCCGCCGCCGACTACTGGCTGAGCGAGTTCCATTTCGACGGGCTGCGCATGGACGCGATAAGCCGCATTATCTACTGGGCAGGGAACAAGGAGCGCGGCGAGAACATCTGCGGAGTGCGCTTTATCAAGAGCATGAATGTCGGGCTTAAAGCGCGGCACCCGTCTGCGGTGCTTTGCGCGGAGGACTCCACCGATTTCAGCCGCGTTACAAAATCCGTCGACGAGGGCGGGCTTGGGTTCGACTATAAATGGGACATGGGCTGGATGAACGACACGCTGGATTATTTCAAAAAAACCCCCGAGGAGCGCGTTGACGCATATCACAAGCTCACGTTCTCCATGCTGTACAATTACAGCGAGAAATTCATACTGCCGCTGTCGCACGACGAAAATGTCCACGGAAAGGCGACCGTATTGCAGAAAATGTACGGCGATTACGACGACAAATTCCCGCAGGCAAGGGCGCTATATATGTATATGTACGCCCACCCGGGCAAGAAGCTGAATTTCATGGGCGGGGAGATAGGACAGCTCCGCGAATGGGACGAAAAGCGCAGTCAGGACTGGGAGATAGTACGATATCCGATGAACGTCAGCTTTTCAAGGTTCATGAAAAAGCTGTGCAGATACTACCTTGCAGCGCCTGCGCTCTCCCGCTGGGACGACAGCTTCGACGGCTTCCGCTGGCTGGATTGCAGCAGCGCGCTGAAACGCTGCTATGCCATTCTCAGAAGCTGCCCGGGAGAGGTGCCTGTTGTCGCCGTGTTCAATTTCTCCGACAGGATTCAGGAGGATATCGTGCTTGACATAGGAAAGGGAAACCGCCTGCGCTCCGTCCTCGACAGCTCCGATGAAGTGTGGAGCGGCGCTGCGCCGCATTACCCGCGAAATATCAAGGCGAACGCGGACGGCTGTGTAAAGCTGAAAGCGCCGCGGTATTCGGCGGTGTATTATGAGCTGCTTCCCGCTAAAAATTGATCAGATCTTGCAAGAGATTTATGGCTTTATTCTCGGCGGGTCAAAATACTGCTTTATCGGCGCCCTGCAAAAGGGCGCTACAGCTTGTCGAAAAAGTGTTTTTTGCCCGCGAAGCGGGCATTTAAAATCCGTTTTTTGCCCCAGCTCTGCCGGGGCAAAAAACACATCTATCCGCACAAGTGTGCGATTTGGCGGCATAGCCGACAAATCGTGCGCGCAGGGCGGATGTCCTCTGTCGGAAAAGTCTTTAGACTTTTTCGACAGACTCTGGCGCCCTGCAAAAGGACGCTATTTTTTTCTGAGTACAGTTTCTCCCGTTCTCCCGCTCTGCCGTGATGTAATCAAACTGTAATCAGACTGTAATCGCCCTGTAATTGCATTTTGAAAAATTTGGTGCTATAATCTATTCAAAAGGGGGTTAATTTTATGAAAAAACATCTTGCTCTGCTTTCCGCTATTCTGTTTCTGATAACAGGCTGCGCAGCCACAGAAAGCTCCGTTCCTGCCGAAAACTCGCCACAGACCTCACAAAGCGACGACGCTTCGCAGGCATCATCGGAAACTGCCGAGGACAGCACCGATGATATGCCAAAATTTGCCGAGCCGTTGTTCCGCGAAAGCTCGCTCTACTTCGATTATGCCGAAAACGAAAACGCGTTGGAGAATTTCACAGCGGCTGCGTCGGCAAAATCGCCCTGCACCGCCGAAAAGTTCGGGCTGAAAGTCACCGAAAAAACCGACGAATCGGGCGATACACAATACGAATATTCGCTCAAGGATGTTACTGTGAACGCGTTTGTACATTTCCACTACTCGGATGATATTCGTGTGCTTGTTGACCCCGCGTATATGTATAATATTCCCCTGCCCGACCTTGAGTCTGTTCCCGCAGAAAAATATGTATTCGACATCAATGGCACAGATATAATATGCGATTCGCTTTTTGTAAACGCAATATCGGCGATACAGAGCGACGATGACACAATAATCGGCGATTATTATACCTACGATTACTGCTACGCGGCGGTCACAATGGACGTGGTCATTACCGCTTCATCAGAGGGCATTTCGGCAAACGGCACGCTGAAATCCATGGATAAGCTGACCGACGTTGAAACCGCGCTTGAAGTAAATCTGCTCGGCAGCGGAGTATTCGACGAAAAGAGCGAAGAAGCCGCCGAAACCTACAATGCGCTGCTTTCCATGAAAGAGCAGCTTCTCGCGGACGATATCGTGGGCGTAAACCTTATCGACCTTGATTTTGACGGAAAGCCCGAGGTGCTTATTTCGCGGAGCACCGAAACAGATGATGATAATAACTGGGCAGATTACACAGATGTTGATATTTACTCTATCGGAAGCTCCGGTCTTGAATATATTGATACCCTGTATAATAATGACAGCGGACTTTTGTCCTACCACGGAAACGTGATCGGACTTAAGCCCCTTGAAAACGGCGAGAAAGCGTGGTTCACCATGTCGCGCTTCAAGCGTGACGATCATAACAGCAACCCGGCTGATTATCTATTCACACTGAAGGACGGAAAGCTGGAGTTTACCGAGGTTTTCAGCTCTGCGGGTACTAATTTTGTGCGAGAAGATGACATAGAAGAAACTCACTATTACATGAACGGCGAGGAGCTTCAGTTCGGCGTTTATTACGACTATGACCCGCATTACTCCCCCGGTGACCCCGATTGGGCGGACGCGAAGCCCGACTGGCCGTATTACACCTACGGCGATTACACCGCTGCT
>CAMEPN010000302.1 GCA_945931735.1 uncultured Clostridia bacterium | reverse complement strand
TCCTGCATGAAAACGCCGTAAAGCACCTCGCAGCCCTCTATCGTGCCGCGTCGGTGAGTAATAACCATGAGCTGCGTCTGGTTGCTGAACTGATTAAGGTAGGAAATGTACTTGTCGACATTGACATCATCTAATGCCGCGTCGACCTCGTCCAGCATACAGAACGGCGTCGGACGGTGCATAAGTATCGCGAAATAAATCGTTATGGCGACCATAGTCTGCTCTCCGCCCGAAAGGGAGATAAGGTTCTTTATTACTTTTCCCGGCGGAGCCGCATTTATTTCTATCCCCGAATTGAGGATATCGTCGGGGTCGGTCAGCACCAGCTCGGCGTGCGCGCCGTCGCCGAATATCTGAACGAATATCCGCTTGAAGTGCGTGTTGATATCCTCAAAGCTGTGGAGAAAACGCGTTTTGATGTCCTCGGTAAGCTGTTCTATCAGCTTTTCAAGCTCTCGCTTGGATTTTTCGATATCGCGAAGCTGCGAGGTCTGGAACTCGTACCGCTTCGACACCTCCTGATACTCCTCAATAGAAGCCATGTTGACCATTCCGAGCGCGTTTATGCGCTTATTAAGATCGGCAAGGTCATTTTCCGCCGCCATGAGGTTTTCGGGGAGCTTTGTCTGCTCCGCCGCCTGCGACACGGTAAGCTCGTAATTCTCGAACAAAAGGCTGACTACGCTGTCGTAAGACTTCTGAACGGACACGCGGCGCTCCTCAAGACGCGCCACCTCGCGGGAGAATTTCTCCTTGTTCCCGCCCGCCTCGTTTATCTCGCGGTGAAGCTCGTTTATCTTCTGTTCAAGGCGTGACACCTCGTCGGAAAGCTTTGTTATCTCTCCGTTCTTTTCGGTTATCTCGCCGCTTCCGTTTTCTATTTCCATGCGTATCCGCTCGATATTTTCGCGTATCTCGCGGTCGCTTTCGTCAAGGTCAGCCATTGCCTGCTTATAGCCGCCGCTGTTTTCCAGCATCATTCTGCGGCTGTTCTCGGCGGCGCGTATCTCAATCTTCAGCGCGTCGATGTCCTTTAATGCAGATAGCTTGTCGAGGTTGAGCTGACGTATCTGCTCGGAAAGCGACTTGATGTGCTCCTCGAACCCGCGCCTGCTGTCGCTCTGCTCTGCGAGAGCGCTTTCCAGCTCGGTTATCTTCTCGCTTACGGACAGAGCGGCGCCGCGCTGTTTCTCGGCGGTTTCCCGCTGCTGCGCAATCTGCGCGTCAAATCTCGCGAGCGTCTGCTTGGAGGTTTCGTCCTGCTTTGAAAGCTGCTCTATAAGGCTGTTCAGGCGGGATATTTCCGCGTTCGCGCGGATTTCCTCGCCGTCAAGCTCGCGCAGCCTGTCCTGCATTCCCTCCATTTCAATGGAAGCCTTTGCCGCCTCCGCCTGATAGCGGGAATATTCCTCGGTCTTTTCCTTAACGCTCTGACGGAGCGCATTGACCTCGGTGTAAAGCGAGTCTATCTCCTGCTTTCGGGAGATTATTCCTCCCTTATTTATCCTTGAACCGCCCGTGAACGAGCCGCCCGCGTTGACGAGCTGACCGTCCAGCGTGACGATACGGAATTTATAGCCGTACTTCTTTCCGATGTAGGTAGCCGTCGCGATATCGTCAACGACCGCCGTTGTCCCGAGCAGGCTCCGAACTATCTCGGTGTATTCGTCCGCGCACTCGACAAGCTCGCTCGCAATGCCCTCGAACCCGCGCTCCGACGAGAGCCGCGGCTCGTTAAGGCTGCGCCCGCGCATGGAGGTCAGCGGGTAAAATGTCGCACGTCCCGCGCCCGTTTCCTTAAGGAAGCGAATGCAGCGGTTCGCCGTTTCTTCGTTGTCGACGATAATGTTCTGCATTACGGGCTGAAGCACCGTTTCGATCGCGAGAACATACTTCTCGTCCACCGTGATGATATCCGCAACTATTCCGTGGATACCCGAAAGCCTGTTCTGCTCGGAGGCGTTTATTACCTCCTTTACGGAGCGGTAATAGCCCTCCTTGCTCTTTTCGATATCGGAGAGCACGCGGTACCTCTGCATCTTTTCGCCGAGCTTCGCGTTCACCTCGTCCAATGCGGCGCGCGCGTCGTTCATGCGGCGCTTCTTGCCCTCGTCTAGCTTTTCGCAGCCCGCGATACGGTTTTTCATCGTTTCGCGCTCTTCCGTTACTGCCTGCACCGTAGACTTTGCCTGCTCAAGCTCCGCATTGTACTGCGCGGTCTTTCCCTCGCTGTCCTCAAGGTCGGCAAGGAAAACCTTGCGCTGCTCCTCGGCTTCCTCTGCTGAACGCTCCGCCTGCGCCGCCGCGATCTCCGCTTCGCTTTTTCTGCGGTAAGCGTCCGCAAGCTCGCTTTCGACCGCGGAATACTCCGCGCCGGCTTCGCTGCTTTTCTCGGATATTTCGGCAAGCTCACTGTTACACTGCGACATTTTGCTTTCAAGCTCGTCGGCTTCGCTCTGCTTTTCGGAGATTTTTTTGTTAATTTCGGCTATCCTGTCGTCGAAATCAGCGCTGCTCTGCTCGGCATTTTTTAGCTGCTCGGTCAGTTCCGCGCGGCGCTGCTCGTTGTGTCGGAGGTCATTTTCCGCGACCTGCACCGCGGCGCGCTTTTCGGCAAGTTCCTCATTTGCCGCCTGTATACCCGAACGGCACCTTTCGAGCGAGCCCTGCACCGAAAGCTTTTCGTCCGCAAGCCGCTCTATCTCGTCCTGCGCTCGCTTTGCGTCATGCTCGTAGTGCTCGCATTCGCCGCGGTTGATGAGCAGGTCGTCGTCCAGCTTTTTAAGCTGCTCCCTGCGCTCGTTAAGCTTCGCGACGCTTACGGATATCTCAAGCTCCTTTTTCTGCGCCATCAATTCCGACGCCAGCGCAGCCTTTTCCGACTGCTTTTTCAGTATAGGCAGGCGCTCCTCGTCCATGCGGATAATGTCGCGCTGTCTTGTGATATTTTCCTCGGCGTTGGCAAGCTGTTTTTCCGCGTCCGCTTTTTTGTGCAGGAACAGCGAAACTCCCGCCGCTTCCTCGAATATCTCGCGGCGCTGAGTGCCCCTTGCGTTGACGATCTCCGCGACGCGGCCCTGTCCGATTATGGAATAGCCGTCG
>CAMEPN010000301.1 GCA_945931735.1 uncultured Clostridia bacterium | reverse complement strand
TTCCCGCTGCCAGCGCGGTCGAACATAACGCCGAGGGTAGCAGCCCCTCCGCCGTATGCCGCGGCGATCCTCGAAGCAAGCCCATAGCCCATTGACGAGCCGATAACAAGTACTTTTTTTGCTCCGTTGAATTTAGGCTGCGCCTTAACATAGTCTATCTGCGCCTTTACCGCCGCCTCGCAGCCGACAGGGTGGGCGGTGGTGCATATAAATCCTCTTACCTTGGGTTTAACTACCATGATATTATCCTCCGAATAAAATATTACCACTTCATTATAACACAGCCGGAAGATTTTATCAAGCAACCTGCCCGATATTTTTCAAAAATATGTTGCGAAATCTTCCCGAATATGATAAAATGTAAGCAATACGGCGGATACGCCGATCATTCTGACAACAGAAAGGAAATTACAGCATGACAGCTTTTTCAACAGCGGATATTCTTCTTCCGAAGCTCGATTCGGAGGGAATGACAAAATGGAGCGTCGTTGCCTGCGACCAGTACACGGGCGAGCCGGAATACTGGGCAAAAACCGCGGAAATTGCGGGAAATTCCCCCTCCGCGCTCAACCTTATCCTCCCCGAGGTATATCTCGAGCAGCCCAACGCGGAGCAGCGCATAAAGGCGATAAACGCCGCAATGGACAGGTACCTTTCGGACGGGCTTTTCGAGGAGCATAAAAACTGCCTTATCATCACCAAGCGCACGCAGGCGGACGGCAGGGTGCGCACGGGTCTTGTCGGGGCTATCGACCTCGAGCAGTACGATTACAGCAAGGGCAGCAGCTCGCAGGTACGAGCGACCGAGGCTACGGTTGCCTCCCGCATACCCCCGCGCGTAAAGATACGCAAGGACGCCGCGCTTGAGCTGCCGCATATAATGATACTTATTGACGACGAGAAAAAGACCGTAATAGAGCCGCTTGAGGCGAAAATGGACTGCATGGCTAAGGTGTACGATTTCGAGCTTATGCAGAACGGAGGACATCTCGAGGGCGCGGTGCTGAGCGAGGAGGACGCGGCTGCGGCTCTCGCGGCGCTGGACAAGCTTGCCGACAGGGAAGCGTTCAACAAGCGCTACGGGCTTGACAACGAGGAAGTCCTGCTGTACGCAATGGGCGACGGAAACCACTCCCTTGCCACCGCAAAGGAGTGCTACGAGCAGAAAAAGCGCGAGGGCAGCCCCGACGCGGAGCTTGCCCGCTATGCCCTTGTCGAAATAGTCAACCTGCATTCTCCCGCGCTGGAGTTTGAGGCTATCCACCGCATAATCACCGAGGTTGATACAGAAAAGCTGATGTCTGCGCTGACCGACGCGCTCGGGCTTGTAAAGGGCGCGGAGGGTCAGAGCTTCACCGTTATCCTCAACGGAAAGGAAGAGCAGTATTCCGTGACAAAGCCCTGTTCCAACCTCACGGTCGGCTCACTTCAGAGCGTGCTTGACAGCTACCTTGCCGAAAACGCGGGCAAGATCGACTATATCCACGGCGAGGACGTTGTGAGAAATCTCGCGGCGGCGGACGGCGCGATAGGGTTCCTGCTCCCGTCGATGACAAAGGCGGAGCTTTTCCCGACGGTCATCAAGGACGGCGCGCTGCCGAGAAAGACTTTCTCAATGGGTCACGCAAACGACAAGAGATTTTACTGCGAGGCGCGGAAAATACGCGTCTGATGTATTAAAGGAGCGCAGCTATGAATTTAGTAAAGCTTGAAAATATAACTGAAATGCTCAAAAAACAGGTAGAAAACGGCGAGGTCAAGGGCTGCTCGGCATATGTGCTTAAGGGCGGCAGACCTATCTACCGCGCAAATGTCGGAATGGCAGACGAGGCGCGCGGCATAAAGTGGGAAAACGACACGATAGTCCGCCTTTATTCCATGACGAAGCCCGTTACGGCGGCGGCAGTAATGCTGCTTATCGACAGGGGAGTTATCGATATCCACGACAAGGTGAGCTGGTATCTGCCCGGGTTCAAAAATCAGCAGGTACTGACCGAAAACGGGCTTGAACCCGTGAAAAACGAGGTTTCGATAAAGAACCTGCTGGACATGACGTCGGGCTGCTGCTATCCCGACGCGGGCTTCCCCGCGGGCGACGAGATGCAGAAGCTTTACGACCGCATGGCGGAGGACGTTGCGGCGGGGAAGCCGTGGGACACCGTCACCCTTGCGAACGAGATAGGGAAGCAGCCGCTTGCGTTCCAGCCCGGCGAGCGCTGGATGTACGGCACGAGCGCGGACATACTCGGCGCGGTGATCGAGGTCGTTACGGGAATGAAGTTCGGCGAGTTCCTCAAGCGCGAGCTGTTAGAGCCGCTCGGCATGAACGACACCGATTTCTACTGCCCCGAGGAAAAGCTGAACCGTTTCGCGGAAAATTACGAGCCGAAGGACGGAAAGCTCGTCCCCTGCAACTGGCAGCACCTCGGACTTACCTACCTCTGCCGCAGAAAGCCCGAATTTGAAAGCGGCGGCGCGGGCTTGTGCTCAACGATGGACGACTACGCCGCGTTCGCGGAAATGCTGCTCAACGGCGGCGTATACAACGGCAGGCGCATTCTCTCGCAGAACGCGGTCGACTACATGACAACTCCGCAGCTCACCGCAGAGCAGCGCCCATCGTTCGACTGGGATCAGCACGTCGGCTTCAGCTACGGCAACCTGATGCACATCTGCACCGAGCCTAGTCTTGCAGGACCGAGCACGCAATACGGCGAGTACGGCTGGGACGGCTGGCTCGGGTGCTATTTCGCGAACGACCCCGAGGGCGAATACACCTTCCTGTATTTTATACAGCGCTGCGGCGGACTGGGCGTACGCCCGATACGAATAATCAAACAAATAGTCTATGGGGCGGAGGATTAAAAAAGGGGAGATTTTCCCCTTTTGACCCCTTTAATTTTCATTGATACGATTAACGTTGTTTAAAAATAATTTGTATTTCTCGTGTTGTCACACGGAGAGTGGGGGAAACCCTTCGGGCAAGGGAAAAACGAAGTTTTTCCCTCTCCCTACGGGTCTCCCCCACACCCCTTTCCCCTCTCCCTCTTCCTTTTCCTGAAGTTTCCGCCCCTTTCCGCTTAAAGGTGGCTCTCGCTCCGCGAG
>CAMEPN010000300.1 GCA_945931735.1 uncultured Clostridia bacterium | reverse complement strand
TTTCCCCCGGTCTTTGACTGCTTTGCAGTCAAAGACATTCTCCACGACAAATTCCAATTTATCATTCGGTTAATTATACCAAAACGATTATAAAAAGTCAATAACAACGGAAAACACAAAATCACGGCATTTTCACCGAAATCAATTCAATTCCGTTATTACAACCTCGTTTGTCTGCGCCCTGCTTTCCTCGTCGGAGTAGAGAAGCTGCACCGAGTAAACATTGTCGCCCTCGCGGAACATAAAATCCGACATTCCGAGAAGAAGCGCGCCCTCCTCGTCGTTTTCGGTAACATCAAACGCAGAGAGCCAGCCGCTCTTGCCGCCGAGAGTGACCTCGGAAAAGCTGCTGCCCGTTGTCATGTACCCGCTCGCGCGGTATTCGAAAATCGTGTTGTCATGGACGGAGCGCGCGTAGTCTGCGGCGGAAAGCGGCTCGTCCAGCTTCTCGCCGTCGGTGTCGGTTGTGAGGTCCTGCGCCGTCACCACCGCCATTGCCGTGCTGTCCTCGGACAGGGCGTATGCTATGTACTTCTGCCCCGCCGCGTCGAACGCCTTTTTCATCTCGTCAACATCGGAATATTCCCCCGAAGAACGCTCAAAGATCAGCTCGTACATTTCCTCCCCGACATAAGCCGTCCAGCCGTCGGGCAGCTCAACGCCTATCCCCGCGCTTTCGATACGGACAACGCCGCTGTCGTCTATCACCGCGCCGCTCCCCGCGGAGCAGCCGCAAAGCAGCAGCACTCCCGCCGCCGCACAGATGATCATTCTTTTCATGCGAAATTCAACCTCTCTGTAAGGAGCGCGCGCATATCGTCGGGCAGCTCCGAGCTTACCGTTATAATTTCTCCCGTGAACGGACGGGCAAAGCTAACCTCGCCGCAGTGGAGCGCCTGCCTGTTTATTTGGGAGCAATCCCCGCCGTACATATCGTCGCCGCACAGCGGATAGCCTATGTGCGAGAAATGCACCCGTATCTGATGCGTCCGCCCCGTTTCGAGCGTTATCCGAAGCAGCGTCCTGCCGTTCGCGCGCGTTATCGGCTCGTACCGCGTCACCGCGCGCTTTCCCTCGGGGGATACGCAGCGCTTGATTATGCTGCCGTCCTCCCTGCCTATCGGGAGGTCAATGACCCCGCCGCGCTCAATATCGCCGTCAACGACCGCGAAATACACCTTTGAAATGTTCCCCGAAACCGACGACGCCGCGAACCTGTTCTTCGTGCAGACGCAAAGCCCCGAGGTGTTCTTGTCAAGTCGGTTTATCGGGCGGAACGGCAGGTCGGGGTGCAGCGCCGCGAAAAGGTTCGCGAGCGTCCCGCGGTAATGCCCTATCGACTGATGAACAGGCAGAAACGGCGGCTTGTCGAACACGATGATATCCTCGTCCTCGTATAAAACGGGCGCGGGGATATCGGGGTCGGGCGGTATATCCGCGCTGTCCTCCATGACAATGCGGACGCTGTCCCCCGCGCACACCCTGTCTATTGAGCGGAGTATTTCTCCCCCGCGGGTAAGCCCGCCCGTCTGCTTTAATTTCGTGACCATTCTGCGCGAAAACCCTCGCGAGCGCAGCAGGTCGAGCGCAGTCCGCCCGTCGTCGCTTTCCCCGACGGTGATAAAAAGCTCCCTGCTCATTTCGTCAGCCCGAGCTTAACGATATCGCGGTCGGACGAGAATGAAATGACATTGAACATAAGCAGCACCTGCGAATAATCGTTCACGTCAAGGAAATGATCCAGCCCGACGTTGATATATCTCATGTCAACCATGGTTATCTTGCTGTAATGCTTAGACAGGAACGGGACAAGGCTGTGCGCGTAACTGTCCTTTACGATAAGCAGGCTCTTGTCGTTGTCGACGTCCGTTTCTATGGTGACAATGGGCGCGTTGCTTCCCGTAAAGGAGGAGTATTTGTCCTTTACGTCAAGGTAGCTCCGTACATAAAGACTGTCGTACACCGTATCCTTTTCCCCGTCGAACGACGTCATTTTAACGGTCGGCTCGCCGTTTGCAAGGTAATAGTAGCTTATCGTATCGGGCGTAATGCTGTCGTCCAGCGTTTTTGAATAGAGCGTGCCGCGGAAAGAGCTGCTCGCCGTTTCGATGTTGAACGCGCTCTGACCGTATGCAGTGTAGCCCAGCGACTTCGCAGCCGCCGCATAGGCGTAATATGCGCCGAGGCTGGTCCAGTGGTGGTCGGTGCGGTAGAAGATATATTCGCTGTTGTGGACGGAAAGGTTGCTCAGGCAGTCTATCACGGAAACATTGTTCACCTTTCCGTAGCAGTCCTCAATAAAGCTCTTTTCGCTCAGATATCCCGCATAGGAGGGTATCTGCGAGCTGTATATCTCCTGCGCGGTCGGCGCAAGCATGAAATACATTGGGACATTGGAGAATTTCTCCGCGAATTTGTCTATCGCCGCAAGCGTCGCGTCCACTGTGTCCGCGTCGTATTCCTTGAACACCTGCACCATACGGTCGTCAAGCGTGTACACGCCGTTTATCTCGCGCTGCCCGCTGAGCGCGGTCATTTTGTTTGAAAGCTTTACCCAGCTCTCCCTGCCCGCGAGGTGGTCGGAGAAATAGGTTTCGAAATCGTCCATCCAGCTGTCCTTGTCGCGGGTCGTGATATAGTCCCAGCGGACGGACGCGATATAGTCGCCGAGGTTTTCCGCCTTTTCCGCCTTTTTTTCGTTGATTATCTTAGGGAAAGACTCGAGCTGGCGGTTTTCTACCTCGCTGCGTTCCTGCTTCGGCAGCGCGGCGGTCGCGATCGGCACCGCAAGCAGCACTATCGCAAACAGCGCTATCATAAGCTTATAAGGAGTCATTTTAAAATTCATCTGCGCATTCCTCCTTAAAAGTTAAAGTACAGGAACGGGTTGTAGGTCGAGGTCGTTATATACGCTACACTCGCTATCATTACCGCCGTCTGCGCGAAAGGCATCGCGTACTGAAGCACAAGTATCTTCTTTTCGCGTATCTTGTCCGCGATGTTCTTCATAATGTCCGAGGAGCCGAAAATGCACACCGCGAAAATAAGCCCGTAGTTTATCACCGCGTTGGTCGCGAAATTGTCGGTCAGAATGCCGTTCGCGCCGAAC
>CAMEPN010000299.1 GCA_945931735.1 uncultured Clostridia bacterium | reverse complement strand
GCCCAACGTTACAAGCAACTTGTCCACCTCGGCGTAAACGAACATGAACATATCTATCAGCGGAACGCCGTATCGGTCAAGCCCGTTCACGACCTCGCCGTAGTTATCGTCGTTTACCGCATAAGCGCCGTAAGCGACCAGCGCGACCTCGTAATCAAGATCGACAAGTTCGGCAAACTGGCGCGGGGTCAGCTTATCGGTGAGGACATAGCCGTCCATCGCCTCGATATTAGCCAGACCCATGCAGGAGTTGACCTCCTGATACTTTTCAAGCTCCTTTATCAGTTCCGCTTCGCTTTCGTAATCGCCCGCCGGCACCACCAGCGCCGCCATGTTAGTCCTGCCGAAGGTGTCCTTTATTTTCTGTTCCTCAAGCTGAACTTCGCTGCGGCGCGGAGTTTCGAGGTCGGTCGTGCCGTAGCAGTAGGGCGTCTGATTTGCAAAGAAAGCCGCAAATGCTACCACAATAACAAATATCGGCGGAATTATGTATTTTGTCGCAAAGGCGAACTTTCCTACCGCAGAGATCTTCGGGACAAAGTTTCTGTGTTTTGTCTTGTCGATTGCTTTGCTGAAAAGCATAATAAGCCCCGGCATGAGCGTGAACACCGACAAAAGCGACAGCAGTATTGCCTTAATGAGCACTATGGCAAGGTCAGCGCCTATTTTGAACTGCATGAACATAAGCGCCGCAAGGCCCGAAATAGTCGTCAGTGAGCTTGAGGATATCTCGGGAATTGCCTTGCTCAGCGCGGTGATACAAGCCTCGCGCGGGGGCAGGTGCTCGTGCTCCTCGGTGTAGCGGTGTATGAGGATTATCGCGTAGTCTATCGCCAGCGCGAGCTGAAGCACGACTGTTACCGAGTTTGAAATGAACGAGATCGTGCCGAGCATGAAATTCGTCCCCATATTGAGTATCGCCGCCGCTCCGAATGTCATGATGAGCACGGGTATCTCGGCATACGAGCCGGACGTGAACAACAGGACCAGCACTATGATAACTGCGGCGATCATTGTTACGATGCCCATTTCCTCGGCAAGCTGCGCGGAGGAGTCGTTACCGACCTCGCTCGAAATGCTGAGGTCATATGCGCTGAGGCGGGTGCGTATCTCGTTTATCGCGTCAATGCTTATCTGCTCGTCCGCCTCCCCGTCAAAGGTCACGGAGAAAAGCGCGGCAGCGTTCTTATAATGATCCGCGGAGTCGTCAAATTCCACTCCCGCAACACCGTCGATGTTTTCTATCTCCTCCGAAAGCTTTTCCGCGTCGTCATATGTAATGTTTGACACCATGACGGAAGCAGAGCCGTATGTAACAAATTCATCGTTCATCAGCGTTAGGCCGCGGCGCGTTTCGGTCGTTTCGGGGAGATACTGGGTAATGTCGTTCTCGACGCTGACCCAGTTCATGGCAAACACGCTGAATACTATCGCAAAAATAAACAGCAGGAAAAACAGGTGCCTTTTATCAACTATAAAAGTCGCAAGCTTATACATAAAGGACTCATTTTCCTCGTTGTCTGTTTTAAAAGTTTTCTTAGACAATAGCGACACTCCTTTCGTTCGTTAAGGTAACACCGCATAATTATTGTCGTTCGATTGCGCCGCAGATTTTCAGTTTGGCACAACATAACACATAATACACAACGAATAAGCTGTATTTTGTGCAATATGGCGGAAAATATGCAAGCAAGCGGATCAGACGACTGCGTCGGTCTGGCAAAGGCTTTAGCCGGTAATTGTGCGGTGTTGCCTTAAGATAATCTTACAATAAAAACAGCCAATTTACAATGTTGAAACTCCCCAAAAACGTACGCGCGACTACTGTCTATTTTGCGCTTTTTATAGAAAGTCCGAAAGATAATCGACACTAATCTAAAAAGTGGTTATTAAGTTTCTATCAAGCAGCAAAAATCAGCGTTATAAACAAAAACCGCATTTTGTCAAAGCTTTATTTTGGAAATAAAGAACAAAAGACCGCCAAGAAACCTCGGCGGTCAATATCAATATTCTGTGTATTTTTTTAGGAGCGCATTTTTGCTCCGAGCTTTTTGTCGAGCAGGTCGACTATTTTCGTCATTTCCTCGTCAGCGGAAGCGTCGGTAACGTTCGCGGTGCTGTCTGCGAATACAATGGTGAACGTCAGGCTCTTCTTATCCGAACCGAGCTTTTCGCTCTCGTAGTGGTCGATAAAGCGGATATCCGCCGCAAGAGGACTAGCCTCGCGGATAACGTCCGTCACCTCAACGCACATCGTGCTCTTAGCGGTTATCAGAGAAAGGTCGCGCGAAACGGTAGCAAGGCCGCTGTCGGGAACATATTTTATCTCTGGCTTGAACATTCCGTTGAGTGCGGAATAATTCAGCTCGGCGATAATTATATTAAGGTCGACCTTCTTGCCGTCCGCAATGTTCAACTTCTCGATAACCTCGTATCTGACCTTGCCCATGTGACCTATCTTAACGCCGTCGCAGAAAATGTCGGCGGTCATGCCGGGGTGGAGATAAGGCAGACTTCCGCGCTCAAAGCGGAATGAAAGCCCGTTCGCGGCTGCAAAGCCCTCGACAGCTTCCTTTACGGTGAAGAACGTTTCGCCCGCGCCGTATGCGCCGATACAGAGTATCTTGCGCTCCTCGGGAGCTTCGGTAAGCGGCAGACTCTTCGGCAGGTAAACATTCGCTATCTCGAAGAAGCGTCCCTCGTCATGGTCTGTCTTAACATTGTCCGCGATAACGTTTATCATGCAGGGAGCCATGCTCGTGCGCATGATAGAGAGGTTTTCGGTAATGGGGTTGATAAGCTCGACCGCCTTGTGCTCGGGCGCGTCGTCGGGGAGCATAAGCAGTGCAAGCTCGCGGCGGGAATACATTGCCAGCGTCTGAACCTCGTAGTAACCCTGTGTGCAGTGGTAGCGCTTGTTCTGAAGCTCCTTGTTCTGAATAAAGCTCAGACCGCCGTTTGTAACCTGCGCGCTGTCGAGGAACGTGGGGACAACATGGCTGTATCCGTATTCTCTTATAACTTCCTCCGCGATATCCTGATAGGACTCAACGTCCTCGCGGTATCTCGGAACGGTCAGCGTAAGCACGCCGTTATTTTCCTCAACGCCGAAATTC
>CAMEPN010000298.1 GCA_945931735.1 uncultured Clostridia bacterium | reverse complement strand
CTGAACGGGGTAAACGCCGCGATGTACCATGCGGGGCTTGCCGATATTGATCGAAAGCGGGCGCAGGACGACTTCATTTTCGACCGCTGCAATGTAATGGTCGCGACAAATGCGTTCGGAATGGGTATTGACAAGTCGGACGTGTCGCTTGTCGTTCATTACAATATGCCGAAGGACATCGAGAGCTATTACCAAGAGGCAGGCAGAGCGGGGCGCGACGGAAGCCCTGCCCGCTGCATACTCCTTTATGCGAAAAAAGACGTAAGGACGGCGGAGTTTCTTATCGACAACGGTCACGAGGACACGGGTCTTTCGATGCAGGAGCTGGAGGAAATACGCAGGCGCGACCGCGAGCGCCTTAAGCAGATGACGTTTTATTCCACGACGACGCGCTGCCTGCGCGGGTTCATTCTCGATTATTTCGGGGAAAAGGCGCCGAATTACTGCGGCAATTGCGGAAGCTGCAACACGAATTTTGAAACGGTGGATATAACCGTCGAGGCGCAGAAGATACTCTCCTGCATTTTCCGCCTTAAACAGCGCGGGCGCAGCGGCGGAAAGGCGCTTATCGCCGCGATACTCACCGGCAGCAGGGAGGAGCGCATAGTAAACGGCGGGCTGGACACGCTGTCTACATACGGGATAATGAAAGGCGTGTCGCAGGCGCGCGTGAGGGATATTATCGAGTTTTTGCAGCAGCAGGGGCTTATCGAGGTCGAGCAGGAGTACATGACCTGCGCGCTGACGCCTGCGGCAAACGAGTTCATAAAATCGCGGAGCACGCTCATCATGAAGCTACCGAAAGAAATGCAGCCCGAAAAGCCGGCTCAGACTTCCTCTGCGGAGGAGAATGCGGAGCTTATGAAGCGGCTTAAATCGCTGCGTACAAAGCTTGCGTCGGCGCTCGGCGTACCTGCATATGTGGTATTTTCGGACGCGTCGCTGCGCGAGATGAGCGTGAAAATGCCGCAAACGAACGAGGAATTTCTTTCCGTTTCGGGAGTAGGCAGCAGAAAGGCAGAGCGATACGGCAGGAAATTTATGGAGGTTATTTCGGAGTACAAAAGCGAGATGCAGGAAAAAAACGCTGAGTAAAGCCGCGTTTTTTGTCAACCGTAATATTGCACGAAAAACGAATTGAAAATTTTATATCCTGTTTTATGGTAATGTAGTTGACAAACACCACAAAATGTGCTATCATTTATATTAATCTACAACATATAGTCGGCGAAAGGGGCATTACAAAATGATACGGGTAATAAAGAAGGACAATACCAAGGAAGATTTCAATGTTCAGAAGGTGGTAAACGCCGTAAACAAGTCGGCGTGCCGCGTTATGTACACGTTTTCTCCCGAGGAGATAGATTTTATCTGTAATTTTGTAACAGACAAGGTAAATAAGCTCGGCAAGGAAGAAGTTACCATTTCCGAAATGCACAATATAGTCGAGGGAGCGCTCGAGGCGACAAATCCCGCGGTCGCGAAGAGCTATAAGGACTACCGCAACTATAAGCAGGATTTCGTCCATATGCTGGACGAGGTCTACAAGAAGAGCCAGTCCATTATGTATATCGGCGACAAGGAGAACTCCAACACCGACAGCGCGCTGGTTTCAACCAAGCGGAGCCTTATCTTCAACGAGCTTAACAAGGAGCTTTATCAGAAGTTCTTTATGACCACGGAAGAGCTTCAGGCGTGCCGCGACGGCTATATTTACGTTCACGATATGTCAGCCCGCCGCGACACCATGAACTGCTGCCTTTTCGACGTGAAGAGCGTGCTTGAGGGCGGGTTTGAAATGGGAAATCTCTGGTACAACGAGCCGAAAACGCTCAATGTTGCCTTTGATGTCATCGGCGATATCACCCTCTCCGCAGCGAGCCAGCAGTACGGCGGCTTCACTGTCCCCAGTGTTGACCTGCTCCTCGAGCCGTATGCCGAAAAGACCTATGCGAAGCAGTTTGAGCGCTACAAATCGCTCGGGCTTTCCGACGAGGTCGCAGACAGAGAGGCAATGGCTGACGTAAAGAACGATTTTGAGCAGGGCTTCCAGGGCTGGGAATACAAATTCAATTCCGTTTCCTCCAGCCGCGGCGACTATCCATTTATATCAATGTCCGCGGGCACGGGAACGGGGCGCTTCGCGAAAATGGCGAGCATAACCATGCTTGATGTCCGCCGCAAGGGACAGGGTAAGAAAACCTGCAAAAAGCCCGTGCTTTTCCCGAAGATAATCTTCCTTTATGATGAAAAGCTGCACGGAAAGGGCTGCCCGCTTGAGGACGTTTTCAACGCGGGAATAGCCTGCTCGCAGAAAGCAATGTACCCCGACTGGCTCTCGCTAAGCGGCGACGGCTATGTTGCGGGAATATACAAGAAATACGGCCAGATCATCAGTCCCATGGGCTGCCGCGCGTTCCTTTCGCCGTGGTATGAGCGCGGGGGAATGGAGCCTGCGGACGAGGACGACAAGCCTGTATTTATCGGCAGGTTCAACATCGGCGTCGTTTCGCTCCACCTGCCCATGATTTACGCCAAGGCGCAGCAGGAGAGCAGGGACTTCTTTGAGGTGCTGGATTATTACCTCAACCTTATCCGCCGTATCCATATCCGCACCTACGATTATCTCGGTGAAATGAAAGCAAGCACCAACCCGCTCGCTTATTGTGAGGGCGGCTTCCTCGGCGGACATCTCGGCATACACGACAAGATAAAGCCGCTGCTCAAGTCGGCTACCGCGTCGTTCGGTATCACCGCGCTTAACGAGCTTGAGCAGCTCGCAACCAAGAAATCCATCGCCGAGGGCGGAGAATTTGCGCTCAAGACAATGGAATTTATCAACAAGCGCGTGAATGATTTCAAGAAAGAGGACGGACACCTTTACGCTATCTACGGCACGCCTGCGGAGAACCTGTGCGGGCTTCAGGTGCAGCAGTTCCGCAAGAAATACGGCATCGTTGAGAACGTTTCTGACCGCGAGTATGTTTCCAACAGCTTCCACTGCCATGTCAGCGAGGATATCACGCCTATCCGCAAGCAGGATCTTGAGGAGCGCTTCTGGGATTATCTGAACGGCGGAAAGATACAGTATGTCCGTTATCCTATCGATTATAACAAGGG
>CAMEPN010000297.1 GCA_945931735.1 uncultured Clostridia bacterium | reverse complement strand
CAGCCTGTCAGCACCGTGCAGCAGGTAGAAAAACTCGCTTACCGCTCCGGTGTATTCCTCAAGGGTACGCGATGTGGTGAGCCTGCCGGAAAACTGTGCCACGGTGCTCATAATGGTGTGATACTGGTCTATCTTTTCCGCAGTAAGCTCATCTAAAAGATGCGAACGGCAGATGCCGCAGGAGCAGGTGTTTCCGCTTACGAACCTGTCGAAATTGTCTTGAATAGGACTGCCGCCGAGAATAGCACCCACAGCGTCCCGTCCCATTTTACGGCGGTTTCTGCGGTAAGTCGTCAGCAGCGGATAGTGATATATCCTTCCTGCGGTATGGTCGCCGCCGGTCTGATCGTAGCCCGTTACTGTCAGCTCGCCGGGAATATCCACTCCTGCCTCCGAAAGGACATCACACAGCCCGAACGCCATGGAATCGTTGGTGCATATCACCGCCTGAGGTCGCGGAATTTCACCGCTGAGATACCGCCGGGCAAGTTCCTCGCCGGAATCGTTCCAGAAGTTCCCGTAATACACTCTGATATTATCAAGGCTTATTCCGTGCTTTCTGAATGCGCGCTTGCAGCCGTTCAGACGCTTTTGCGAAGTGGCGTTGTCCCTGCTTCCCGTCAGTATGTCGATGTCCGTGAAACCGTGAACCGTTATCAGATGTTCCGTCATTTTCTCCAGGTCGGTTTCATCGTCGGAATAAACGCTCTTAAATCCATCCAACTCCCCGTCAATAACAATGGCGGGGATTTTTGCAGCTCTTATTTTATCGATTGTGTCGTTGATTATTGTTATATCCCGGAATGCCTCGGCTGTGACAATAACGCCGTCAAATAAATCCGGCTCAAACAGGGAGTAAATTATGTTCTCATAATTCAGCAGATCATCGTCCTGCCAGTGGTTGTATATGTTTGAGTAGACCGCAATATCGGTGTCTTTCCGGAATGCGGCTTCGGATATTCCGTATAGTATATCGCGCTGTTCGGACGCGTCGGCTCTTGCGGTAATGACCGCTATTCTTCTGCGCATAATATCACCCCGTTTACAGTATAGCTTAATTCCGCACTAAAGTCAAGAGCAAAAGTGCATATTATGATTAAAAGGTGGATTAAACGAATATATGCTATTGAATTTCTGCTTTGCAATGTATATAATAAAACAAAGGCAATACCGCGCAAAGATTGTGCGTGTATTGCGCAATATGCAAGTTTGGCGCAACACGAAACATGTTTGTTGAACAATCATGTGATTATTTGCGCCAAACTAGAAAGATGCAAGCAAGACGCGCACAAAATCCAATAAATGGTCTTTGCGCGGTGTTGCCCAAAAACAATGAGGTGATGCTAATGAAAATAAGCGAAAATTGCTACAAGCTGGAAAATACGGCAAATCCAATTTCGCCGAATGTATTCTGCGCCGACCCGACAGGCGTTGAGTACAACGGCAGACTTTATATTTACGGCACTAACGACCATCAGGAATACGAGGCAGTCGGCGATGACGGAAAGAACGACTATGTTCACATAAAATCCATCGTTATGCTGTCAACTGACGATATGGTGAACTGGGAATACCATGGCTTCATAGACACCGCAAAAATAGCACCTTGGATAGTGAATTCATGGGCGCCGTCCGTAACTTCCAGAGTTGAGGCGGACGGAAAAACTCATTTTTACCTTTACTTTTCGAACAGCGGCTGCGGTGTAGGAGTGCTTACGGCGGAACACCCTCTCGGACCGTGGAGCGACCCTCTCGGAAAGCCGCTAATCTATCAGAATATGCCGGGGCTTGAAAACTGCCCTGCGCCCTTTGACCCGGGAGTATGCATCGACGAAAACGGCACAGGCTGGCTTGCGTTCGGCGGAGGGACACCACCTGCAAGTAATACGCTGCACACATATATACCTAAGATAGTGCGGCTGGGAAAGGATATGCTTTCGTTTGACAGCGATTTTGTTCCGATAGACGCTCCGTATTTCTTCGAGGCAAGCGAGCTGAACTACGAAAACGGAACTTTTATCTACACATACAGCACGGACTGGCAGTCAAGAGAAAACTGGAACAGAACGGACGTTCCGGCGCCTGGAATATGCAGCATGGGCTGTATGACGAGCAAAACTCCCCTTGACCCGGAAAGCTGGCAGTTCAAGGGCGGATTCTTCCTAAACGCCGGTGATTCCGGAATGGACTGGTGCAACAATCACACCCACCTTATCGAATATAAGGGAACAAGGTACATTCTTCACCACACACTTCACATTCAGGAGCGCACGAAAACAAAGGGAGGATTCCGCTGTACGTGCGTGGATCTACTGCCTTACACGGATACGGAATTCCCCGTCACAAAGGCAACACGCGAAGGCGTCACGCAGACTCAGCCGCTCGACCCGTATAAAGCTCACAGTGGTGCGGAGATGTTCACCTGCGCAGATATGTGGTACGAACAGATATCCACCGGCAAAATGGCTGTGAAGTCGCTAGCAGGGGGCGCATGGACTTACATAAAGGGCGTGGATTTCGGCAAGGGCACAGAAAAGCTGCTCATTACCGCAAAGGGCATGGGCGTTATCGAGCTTCGTCTTGATGACAGGAATGCCGAACCGTTGGGAGTGATCGAACTCGCAAATGATGGATTTGATAAAATATGTGTAGTTCTTCCCACAAAAATAACAGGAATTCACAATGTATATTTTGCATTTTCCGACAAGGACATCTGCCTTGAAAGATGGCAGGCTGAATGAAAGGAGTAACCATGAACAAGAAGATTACAGCTTTGATTTGTGCGGCAGCTATGCTGCTTGTTTCCGGCTGTTCCGGGCAGAACGGCTCGGGTGATTCATCTGCGCAGGCGGAAAGCTCTGCCGACGGCGTAGACAGTGTGAGTGAAGCAGAAATAATCGACAGCCTTAACAACGGAATAATAATCGACGAGGTAAGCGAAAATGTCTACAAAAACGAGAGTAACGCAAATCCCATCTCGCCTAACATATTCTGTGCCGATCCCACCGCGGTGGAATATAACGGAAGGCTTTACGTTTACGGCACGAACGACCAACAGCAGTCGGAAGAGGGAACAAAGAACGACTACGCCCATATCAAATCGCTTGTGGTATTTTCCACCGACGATATGGTAAACTGGATATA
>CAMEPN010000296.1 GCA_945931735.1 uncultured Clostridia bacterium | reverse complement strand
TTTTTGCCCCAGCTTTGCCGGGGCAAAAAATACATCTATCCGCACAAGTGTGCGATTTGGCGGCATAGCCGACAAATCGTGCGCGCAGGGCGGATGTTCTCTGTCGGAAAAGTCTTTAGACTTTTTCGACAGACTCTCCCGACAGTTTCTCTGTCGGGAGAGTTGGTTATATGTTGGTGTAGAAAATTCCGGTGAGCAGCTGTACTCCGATAGACATTGCAGTTATCGCAACCCAGCAGCAGCCGCCCATAAGGATCGGCTTTCCGCCGTTTTTCACCAGCTTCACTATGTTGGTATTAAGCCCGATAGCGCCCATTGCCATAGCTATAAAGAACTTCGCGAGCCATGTCATGAATTTTACGAACGTCCCGTTATAAAACGCAGTAAATCCGCTTTCGGGAAGCAGTCCGATAACGGTGGTGATCACCGCCGCGCCGATAAAGTACAGAATGAACCACGGGAACACCTTTTTAAAGGAAAAGCCCGAAGCTTTGCCGCCCTCTTTTTTCGCCTTTCTTGTGCGGTAAAACGCGAGAGCCAGCGTAATGGGGATTATCGCGAGAGTGCGCGTGAGCTTTACCGTTACGGCGGCGGAGAGTATTCCCGTCGTGCCGTAAATGCTTTCGGCAGTTGACGCGGCGGCAGTCACGGACGAAGTGTCATTGACAGCAGTTCCCGCAAATACCGCAAACCCCTCTGTTCCAAGGCCTATCGCATGACCGAATGTTGGGAAAATCAGCGCCGCAAGTATGTTGAACAGGAAAATTACCGAGATAGACTGCGCAACATCGTCGTCCTCCGCTTCGATAACGGGAGCGGTTGCGGCGATAGCGGAGCCGCCGCAGATAGAGGAACCCACTCCAATAAGGGTGGCTGTTTTCGGATTTATCTTCAGCAGCTTCATCATCACAAAAGCCACGATAAGCGATATCGCGATAGTGCAGATTATTACGGGCAGGCTCTTTCCGCCGACCTGCGCGATAGTCCCGAGGTTAAGCGAAAATCCGAGGATAATTACCGCCCATTGAAGTATTTTCTTCGACGAAAACTTAACTCCGTCGGACACAAGCTCATGCTTTGCAAACTTAGGCGCGGCGAGGGATATTATCATTCCCGCCAGAATGGATATAACGGGCGCGCCGATAAGATTGAGCGAAAAACCGCCAATGCTAAGCCCGCTGAGCGCGGTCGCCGCAGCAGCTATTGCCGCGCAGAGCAGTATTCCCAAACCGTTTTTCTTTACAAATGTCATCAAAATGTTCCTTTTCTTTTTGTCATTCAAAATGATTTTCACACGAAAAACAGTATACCATATATTTCTTCATTTTTCAACATATTTTTTCAATTATTCAGAAAATACCCGCCGTTTCGCCTATCACCTTTACAAAGAAAATGCACAGTACAATAATTATCATCGGCTTCGCAACGGCTGCACCCTTTTCCGAGAAGAATTTCGTGCCGAGGTATGCGCCAGCGATATTGAACAGTCCCGCCGTTATCCCCAGCAAAAACAGCGTCTTTCCGCTGAACAGATAGGTAAACAGCGCGGCGATATTCGTGCTCAGATTTATGACCTTTGTCGTTCCGGCGGCGCTGTTCAGCCGATAATGCGCCGCTCCGACAAGCAGCGTCATAAGCAGCGTGCCGGTCCCGGGACCGTAAAACCCGTCGTATATCCCTATCGGAAACGCTATCGCCATCGTGATGAGCATTGCCTTTTTCGGGGGATATTCGCCGCCCGCGTCGTTGGAAAGCCGCTTGCTGCGCAGCACATAGAACGCCATTATCGGCAGCAGCACTAGCATCGCAATGCGAATAAAATCGTCGCTCAGCCGCATTGCCAGCATTGCGCCGAGCCACGAACCGACAAGCGCCAGAGCCGCCGCGGGAACAGTGCTGCGCGCGTTGAT
Source organism: uncultured Clostridia bacterium (assembly GCA_945931735.1). Classification (GTDB taxonomy): domain Bacteria; phylum Bacillota; class Clostridia; order Oscillospirales; family Ruminococcaceae; genus CAG-115. The sequence continues at coordinate 1,247 of CAMEPN010000296.1, read as the reverse complement.
ATAGCCCATTCTCCCGTAACGCACAGTTGCAAGCGTCGTTCCCATTGCGGAGCTTATTTTGTTGGTCGCGATAGCATTTATCGGAGGTATTCCCGAGATGAGATATGCGGGCAGGGAGATAAATCCGCCGCCGCCCGCGATAGCGTCGATAAAGCCCGCCAGTCCGACAAGCGGGCATACTATCAGAAATGTGACCGCATTTATTTCCGTCAAGACCGCACACCCCGCTCCGCATAGCCTTTGCTTCGGTCAATAACATTAAGCAGAGGCTTTCCGTCGACAAATCGCGAAATATTCTCCGCGCAAATTTCCGCGATACCGCGCTCCACCTCGGGGAAATGCCCGAACGACGGGCCGGAAATGTGCGGCGTTATCAGAACATTCTCCATGTCCCACAGCGGCGAAACGTCCGGCAGCGGCTCCTGCCCGAACACATCAAGCACCGCCCCGAAAAGCTGCCCGCTTTGCAGAGCGTTTATCAGCGCCGTTTCGTCAACAAGCGACCCTCTCCCCACGTTCACGAAAAGCGCGCCCTGCTTCATGCGGGAAAAACGGCTTTCGCCCAGCATTTTTTCCGTTTCGGGAGTGTGCGGGAGGCAGCAGATGATAAAATCAGCCTGCGTCAGCAGCTCGTCAAGCATATCCGCTCCGAACACTCTGTCGAAGCCCTCGGTCGGCTTAGTGCAGCGCCTTATCCCCGTAACGTTCATTCCAAACGCACGGAGCTTTTTCGCGGTCGAACTGCCGATATCCCCGCAGCCGAGTATCAGCGCGTTTTTCCCGAGGAGCATTTTTTCCTGCCGAAGATCCTGCCAGATATGCCGCCGCTGATTTTCACGATAGCGGAACAGCCCTCGGCACAGCGACAATATCCCCGCGATAATGTATTCGGAGATGACCTCGCCAAACGCCCCCGTAACATTCGCAATGACAACATTTTCGGGAATCCCCGCCGCGAGCAGCTTCTCAACTCCCGCATTCGTGGATTGGAGCAGCTTAAGCCGCGAAAAATCCGTTCCGCCTGCGGGCTGACCGACTATTATTTCCGCGTCGGGCACGCATTCGCCCCCGCAAACCACCTCGCAGCCGTTCGCCGCGCGTTTGATAAGCTCCATATTCTCCCCCGAAAACGGAGCGTTGACCCATATTTTCATAATTACCTCGCAATACAAAAGGGATACGAATATGTATCCCTCAGACCGTCGAAAAAGTCCCTAAAGGGACTTTTTCGACGAACATCCGCACTG
>CAMEPN010000295.1 GCA_945931735.1 uncultured Clostridia bacterium | reverse complement strand
GTCGCGCTGAACGCGGGGTGGCTTGTCACAACGGTTCTGGACACATTCGCGAACGGGTGCAGGGTCGCGGTGACGGACGCGTCCGCCGCCTGCCATATGCCCGACGTGCTGGAAATGCCCTACCGCCCGAACATGATCGGCGCGGGCGAGCCGAACGAGAAGCCGTATACCTACCGTCTCGGCGGGAACACCTGCCTTGCGGGGGACATTATCGGCGACTATTCGTTCGACAGGGAGCTTTCAGCGGGGGACAGGCTCGTTTTCTGCGATATGGCGATCTATTCAATGTGCAAGAACAACACTTTTAACGGGATACCTCTGCCGGATATTTATATTCTGCGCGAGAGCGGTCACGTTGAGCTTGTGAAGAAATTTGGCTACGAAGATTTTAAGGGACGCCTGTCCTGATATACAGAAATAAACAAGGAACAAAGGGAGCGATAAAATGCCGGGGTTAGGCACGATCATCAATGTTGCGGGGATAATATTGGGCGGACTTGCGGGGCTGCTTTTCGGAAAGCTGATCAAGCCCCGAATGCAGGACACCATGACCTGCGCCTGCGGAGTGTGCGTAATTTTTCTCGGCATAGCGGGGGCAATGGAGAAAATGCTCACCGCGGGCGAGAGCGGTGCGCTAAGCAGCGGCGGCACCATGATGGTCATTGCGAGCATTGTGGTCGGCGCGCTGGTCGGCGAGCTGCTTAATATCGAGGCGGGCTTGGAGCGCTTCGGCGGCTGGCTCAAAAAGGTCACGCACAGCGACGGCGACGGCGGCTTTGTCGACGGCTTCGTAAATGCGTCGCTCACGGTGTGCATTGGCGCTATGGCGGTCGTCGGCGCGATACAGGACGGCATTCTCGGGGATCATTCGACGCTTGCCGCAAAGGCGGTGCTTGACCTTATCATCGTGATGATAATGACCGCGGGAAAGGGAAAGGGCTGCATTTTCTCCGCTATTCCCGTCGCGGTATTTCAGGGCGTTATCACCGCGCTGTCGTTCCTAATCGAGCCGATAATGACCGAAGCGGCGCTGGCAAACCTGTCGCTTGTCGGGTCGATACTTATTTTCTGCGTCGGCGTGAACCTCGTCTGGGGCAAGAAGATCAAGGTCGCGAACTTCCTGCCCGCGATAGTGTTCGCGGTGGTCTGCGCTTATCTGCCGTGGTTTTGATTTTGGGAGGAATTAAAATGGCTGTCAGCTACAATCTTAAAGCCGCAGAAGCGCTTCGCCTTTTCCTCGACGGGGTGGAATGCGGTCTGGCGGAGAGCCTTCTGTCAAAAACGGAAAAGGAAATGGGCGCGGTTATCCACCCCACAGTGCGTGATTTTGCCACGAAATACTTCCACATGATCCCAAATTCGGGCAAGACGCGGGTCGGTGATTTTCACCTTGTCCATGTCGGCGACGCGGTAAGGCTAGACGATTATCTTGTTATAGGGCAAGACGGCGGCGCGCAGTATGCGGTGTTAAGCCCCGACAGCCGCGAAAACCCTCCCGTGTACATGGGCAGACGAAACGGCGGCAGCGTTGAGTGGAGCTTCACTCAATTTCGGCTCGAGGACTATTTTGGTAAGGTCATCGCGGAGGGGCTTTCGCCCTACTGCGAAGCGGCTTTCGGCGACAATACCGAGGATATCGCACATATCGCGAAGGTGTTCGGAGCGGATTTGAAGCGGCTTGAATTTGGCGGGGAGTGGGGTTTTTCGCTCTGCTTCAACGATGAGCGGCAGGAGCTTGCGGTGTTCCTTTGGGGCGACGGCGGGCTGAAAAACGCGGCGGTCTATGCGAAGAATCCGCAGGGGATAGAGCGCATACCGTTCGGCGGAAACACCAACGCGGAGCTTAAAAGTATGTTTGACGCCGAGTTTTACGGCAACTCCATCAATTGCAATTACGAATACGCGCTGCTGATAAACACCGAGCGGGTAAAGCGCACAAAGGAGAGCGGCGCTCCCGCGACTCATGCGGCGGAGCTGGAGCGGCTCTCAGCGCGCTGTCTTTGGGCGCTGGGGAGATTTGACGAGGCGGAAAAGCTGCTTAATTCCGCTGCGGCGGCATTCACCAACAGCCTTATCCACACATACACAGCTCTGTCGAATATGCTGAGCGAGAGCGGAAATGCCGATGGGGCGGAGAAAGCCTTTGACGCGGTGGCGGCGCTGAGCGAGCTTTCGGGGGATTACGACGCGCTCGGAATGATGTACCAGACCCGCGGACAGCAGCTCGATAAGGACATCGCGACGATAGACCGCGCGATAGAGCTTTACGACAAGGCGATAGAGCTGTTTCAGCGTATGCCTAAGCCAAACAAGCATGACATCGCCCGTACACAGCAGCTCCGCGGAGAAGCGCGCCGCAGGAAAAAGGACGCGCTTAAAGCCGCGAATGCTCCCGAAGCGGGAGGAAAAACGGAATAATTTTCCTCAGATCTGATATAACGGCGAAAATGTCGAAAAAAGCGAGAAATGCACAAAATATTGTTGGATTATTTTTGCCGAAGTCTAGATGTTGTGATTAATGACGAAATATTGACGTGAAGCCTGTTTTTTGCAGGCTTCTTTTTTGTGCAAAATAAACAAAAATATGAACAAAACTTTATTTTTTATTTTTGTGAAAAGTCGCCGTTTAACACTTGCAATATTTCGGGGGTTGAGATATAATATATTTGTGGAGAAAAGTGGCGCTCAAATCAACCTTTTTTCATAAAAATTCATTAAAATATAAAAAAATAAACCGAAAAGGGAGAACAAATAAGCCACTTATTAACCGCAATTTTTCTTAGGGGAAAAATATTAAGCTTATATTCTACGGAAAATGCCGTCTGAGGAGGACGGGAAAAAGGCGCTTTCACAGGGGAAGATGCCGCGGCAAAGGGGGAACGGAAATGCGAGGCGAATATACTGTTGACGCCAAGGGAAGACTAAATTTCCCGGCAAAGCTGCGCAACACCTTCGGCGACCATTTCTACATTGCCAAAAGCATCTATGACAAGTGCCTTATCGTATACAACGAGAAGAGCTGGACCGAATTTCAGGACAAGCTCAAGGACAAGCCGCAGGAGATCGCTATGCCCATACTGCGCTACGTTGTCGGAAACGCCTGCGAGGCGGAGCCGGACAAGCAGGGGAGAATCGCCATTGCCCAGCACCTGCGCGATTTTGCGG
>CAMEPN010000294.1 GCA_945931735.1 uncultured Clostridia bacterium | reverse complement strand
CCCGATCATCTTTGCGGTCTTTTTCGCGATCTTTTCGTAGCTGCACATACACGAGCTGATCCTCGGGACGGAGTATTTTATGTCCTCTATCCCGTCGAAGCCCGTCACGATAATATCCTCGGGAACGCGCACGCCGTTTTCGATTAGCGTGTTTGTCGCGGCGATAGCCATGGTGTCGTTCGCGCAGATGATCGCCTCGGGCAGCTCGGGGCGATCGAGAAGCTTCTGCACGGCGGCGGCAGCAGGATCTGTCCAGAAATCGCCGTAGCTTATCATGCTCTCGTCGACAACTATCCCGCGGGAAGCCGCAATTTCCTCAAATGCGTGCTTTCGCGCATCGGAGAAATCGTTTCCTTTTATGCCTGCAAGGAAATGCGGGCGCTTAATTTGGTGTACGTCGAGGACGTGCTCCACCATTTTGCGGAAGCCCTCTTCATAGCTGAACTCGGCGTTTACCGCGCCGTCATGCTTCTTGCCGACGGTAATGCAGGGGACGTTATGCTCGTTAGCCCGTGCGATTATCATATCAATTATTTTAGGTGACTTTATTCTTTCCTCGAATATCACTACCGCGTCGGCGGTTTCGTAGTTTATCAGGTCGAATATTGCCGCTTCTCCCTCCTGCGCCGGAGAATGCCAGAAAAGGTCGGTCGTGGTGGCAAATACAAGGAGCCGACAGTCGTCCGACGGCAGATAGCTGTTAAGGGAAGTGATGAATTTATGGCAGGAATCGTCGGATAATGTGGGAGCGCAGAGTATTACTATTTTTTTGCCGTTGATCATTCGCGCGGCTCCTTTCTGAGTTATTTACCATAATTATAACACATTATAGAAGATTTTTCAAGTAAAATCGGTAATATTTTATTTTGAATTTCTGACATAAAAATATTGCAAAACAATATAAAGGGGTTGAATTTTTGCGGCGATAGTGATATACTGTAATAAATATAAATATAAATAAAATTATCTTAATAATTAAGGAGAGAATATATTATGTGTGGTATTGTCGGATACATCGGGCGGCGCGACTGCACCGAGGTGCTTATGGACGGGCTGGAAAAGCTTGAATACAGAGGTTATGACAGCGCGGGGATAGCTGTCTTTGAAAACGACGTAATTAAGACGGTCAAAACGCAGGGAAAACTCGACGTTATGCGCAAAAAGCTTGACGAGGAGGGTAGCCCGTCGGGACACTGCGGCATAGGACACACCCGCTGGGCGACGCACGGCGAGCCGTCCGACGTAAACTCCCACCCGCACAGCAACGGCAGGGTCACGATCGTTCACAACGGAATTATCGAAAACTACATACAGCTTAAGGAATTTCTCACCGAAAAGGGATATGTATTCGTGTCCCAGACGGACAGCGAGGTCGTTGCCTGCCTGCTCGACTATTATTATTCCGAGCGCAATCCGCTCAGGGCTATCATGGAAACCGTGAAGGAGCTTGAGGGCAGCTATGCGCTGGGGATACTGTTCAAGGATTTCCCTGACAGGGTGTATGCTACCCGAAAGGGAAGCCCGCTTATCGTCGGAAAGGGCGAGGGCGAGAGCTTTATCGCGTCGGATATCCCTGCATTTTTGAAGTATACCAAGAATTACGTTCTCCCCGAGGACGACGAGATAGTCTGCATGGACGAAAACGGAGTGGAGTTTTTCGACGTTCACGGTCTGCCTGTTGAAAAGGAAGTGAACGTTGCGGAATGGGACGTTGAGCGCGCTCAGAAGTGCGGCTACCCTCATTTCATGATAAAGGAGATACACGAGCAGCCCGAGGTCGTCCGTCAAACCATAGAAAGCGTCGTGAAAGACGGCGTTCCCGATTTTTCCGAAGCGGGGCTTACCGATGAAATGCTGCGCGGTTTCGAGCGCATTTTCATCGTCGCCTGCGGAACGGCTATGCACGCGGGCATTGTCGCGCGGTATGCCATAGAAAAGCTGGCGCGCGTGCCTGTTACGGTCGAGGTCGCGAGCGAGTTCAGGTACATGGACCCGATAGTCGGGAAAAACGACCTTGTTATCGCCGTGTCCCAGTCGGGCGAAACGGCGGACACAAAGGCGGCGCTCGAGCTGTCAAAGGAGCGCGGCGCAAAAACGCTCGCCGTTGTCAACGTAAAATACAGCGCGATAGCCCGCGAAGCGGATATGTTCATACACACTCTCGCAGGCCCCGAGATAGCCGTTGCCTCGACAAAGGCGTATACGGTGCAGATCGCGGTGCTTTATCTCATTGCGTTCAGAATGGCGTTCGCGCGCGGGAAGATAAGCGGGGAGGAGCTTAAGCGGCTCACCGCACAGCTTTACGACGCGTCGAAATCAATACAGGACATTATCGACCGCAAGGCGGAGTGCCAGTTTATTGCCTCCAAGCTCGTCAACGTCGAAAATCTGTTCTTCATCGGGCGCAGCTTTGATTACGCGCTGTCGCTCGAAGGCTCGCTCAAGCTCAAGGAGATAACCTACATTCATTCCGAGGCATATGCTGCGGGTGAGCTTAAGCACGGCACGATATCGCTTATTGAGGACAAGGTGCCTGTTATCACCGTCGCGACGCAGTCGGATATCCTCGCCAAGACGATAAGCAATATGGAGGAGGTCAAGGCTCGCGGCGCAATGGTCATCGCGCTCTGCCGAAAGGGCACGGAGTTCAGTGCTGACACTGTGGATATGCGCTTCGACATCGACACGCCGCTTGACGATATGCTGATACCGCTGCCGACGGTGTGCGCGCTCCAGCTTATCGCGTACTATACGTCGGTGCTGAGAGGTATCGACCCCGACAAGCCCAGAAACCTCGCAAAGGCGGTCACGACCGAATAAATCATGCATTCCTGCCCGAGCAGCACGCGCTTCTCGGGCTGAATTTTTGTTTATCGTCGGAGCGGTATTCTGCATAATACTTGACAACCGAAATTCAAGGTGATATACTGGATAAAACAGCATTTGAAAGGTAACTCTTTACAATGAAAAAATGTAAGTCCATAGCGGCGGCAGTGCTCGCGGTGTCATTGACCGCCTGTTCGGGCGGGGCGAGCGAGGGCATACCCGGGTCCGCCGATCCGTCATATATTCAACCCGAAACGGGAGAAAGCTCCTTGTCCGAGGAAGCGGCTGTTCATTCGGAAGAAACGGGCGGGTCGGCTCAAAACGGCGTATCAGCCGAAACGG
>CAMEPN010000293.1 GCA_945931735.1 uncultured Clostridia bacterium | reverse complement strand
AGATAGGCGCTATCGGCGGCGGGCGCAGCTCGCTCCCGTTCGACATCGACGGCGCGGTCGTCAAGGTGAACGACCTTTCCCTCCGCGCGGAGATAGGCGCGACGGCAAAGGTGCCGAAATGGGCGGTGGCGTTCAAATACCCGCCCGAGGAAAAAATAACCACATTAAATTCGATAGAGATAAATGTCGGCAGAACGGGCGCGCTGACTCCCGTGGCGGTGTTTGACCCCGTTCAGCTCGCAGGCACTACCGTGTCGCGCGCGATACTCCATAATCAGGACATTATTTCCGAAAAGGATATCCGCGTCGGCGACAGGATAGCTGTCCGCAAGGCGGGGGACATTATCCCCGAGGTCGTCCGCTCGGTTTCGCACGCGGACGGGTCCGAGCCGTACTTTATACCGCACGTCTGCCCGATTTGCGGCGCGGAGGCGGTGCGCGACGAGGACGAGGCGGTCATTCGCTGCCAGAATATCGATTGCCCCGCGCAGCTTCTCCGCTCGGTCGAGCATTTCGCTTCGCGAAACGCAATGAACATTGACGGGCTGGGCGAGGCGGTCGCGGAGCAGCTTATCGGCGCGGAGCTTGTGCGCACGGTGGCTGACCTTTATACATTGGATATTCAGTCGCTGACCGCTCTCGAGCGCTTTGGGAGCAAGTCTGCGGACAACCTGCTGACAAGCATTGAACGCTCGAAATCGAACGAGCTTGACCGCCTTGTTTTCGCCCTCGGGATAAGGGGTATAGGCCAGCGGTCGGCACAGCTCCTCTGCGCCCGTTTCGGGAGCATGGACGCGATAATGTCGGCGTCCGCCGAGGAAATAGCGCAGATAGACGGCTTCGGAGAAGTCCTCGCGGAGTCGGTTTACACCGCGATGCGCGAGCCGCACAGGATAGCCCTTATTGACAGGCTGAAAAGCTATGGGCTGAACATGACCTATTCCGACGGCAGAGTTTCCGACATATTCGAGGGAAAGACCTTTGTCATCACGGGGACGCTCCCCACGCTGAAGCGCGACGAGGCAAAGGCGCTCATAGAGAAGCACGGCGGCAAGTGCAGCGGCTCGGTGTCGAAAAAGACAAGCTATGTCCTCGCCGGTGAGGAAGCGGGAAGCAAGCTCACAAAGGCAAACGAGCTTGGCATAACTGTCATAAGCGAGCAGCAGCTTATGGAAATGCTGGGTCAGAATTAAACGAGAGGGACAGCAATGCGCATTGACGTAAAACATCTTGCGAAGCTGGCAAGGCTTCGTATAGAGGACGACGAGCTGCCGAAATTTGAAAAGGACATGGAGAGCATTGTTTCCATGGTAGAGCAGCTCTCGCAGCCCAAGACGGAGGTCGTCGGGCTTGACCCCGAGCACCCGATGAAGCTGCGCGGTGACGTTGAGTCCGATGTTAAGTTCACCCGTAACGAGCTTCTTGCAAACGCTCCGAAAACGCAAAACGGCTGCGTAGTCGTGCCCAAAACGGTTGAATAGGAGAGGGCAGCGAACATGGAATTATACGAAAGGTCAGCCCATGAGCTGTCGGAAATGCTTCGGAACAGGGAATGCAGCTCCGAGGAGATAACCCGCTCTGTTATGGACAGGGCGGAGGCAACCGAGGACAAGGTCGGCGCGTACCTCACAATGTGCCGCGAGCAGGCTCTCAAAAAGGCGCGCGAGGTAGACGCGAAGCTTGCAAAGCAACCGCTCCACCCGCTTGCGGGTATCCCGATAGGGATAAAGGATAACATTTCCACAAAAGGGCTGCTCACGACCTGCGCGTCCAAGATGCTTTACAATTACGTTCCCCCGTTCGACGCGTTCGTTATGAACAAGGTCAAAGCGGCGGACATGGTTATCACAGGCAAGCTTAACATGGACGAGTTCGCTATGGGAAGCTCCACCGAAAATTCCTACTTCAAAAAGACCCACAACCCGCATAATTTAGACTGCGTTCCGGGCGGCTCGTCGGGCGGCTCTGCGGCGGCTGTTGCGGCAGGCTCGGCGGTCGTTTCGCTTGGCTCGGACACGGGCGGCTCAATAAGAATGCCCGCCTCATACTGCGGCGTTGTCGGGCTTAAGCCTACCTACGGCTCGGTTTCGCGTTACGGTCTGGTGGCATTCGCTTCCTCTCTCGACCAGATAGGTCCGCTCGCGCGGAATGTAAAGGACGCTGCGCTTTTGTACAGCCTTATCTGCGGCCACGACAGCATGGACGCGACCTCCGCGGACAGGGAGTACCCCGATTTTGCGCCGCTGCTGAACAGCGATGTAAAGGGGCTTAAGATAGGCATTCCCGCCGAATATTACGGAGAGGGCGTTGACGACGGCGTAAAGCAGACTGTCATTAACGCGGTAAAAGAGCTTGAGAAGCAGGGCGCCGAGATAGTCGGCATAAGCCTGCCAAGCACGAAGTACGCTCTTAATGCGTATTACATAATTTCCTCCGCAGAGGCAAGCTCTAACCTCGCGCGCTTTGACGGCGTGAAGTACGGCTACCGCGCCGAAAATTACGACAGCCTTACCGATATGTACGAAAAGACAAGGAGCGAGGGCTTCGGCGACGAGGTAAAGCGCAGGATAATGCTCGGAACGTTCGTTCTTTCGGGCGGCTATTTTGACGCTTATTACAAGAGAGCAAAGCTTGTCGCGGCTGACATTGTTTCCGAATTTAACGAGGCGTTCGGCAAATGCGACGTTATCGCCGCGCCATCTACCCCAGCGACGGCGTTCAGGCTCGGCGAGAACATGGGCGACCCGACGAAGATGTACGCGGCGGATATCTGCACGGTCACGGTGAATATTGCGGGACTGCCCGCGATAAGCGTTCCCTGCGGAAAGCTCGGCGGTATGCCTGTCGGACTTCAGTTCATTGGCGCCAAATTTTCGGAGCAGGCTCTTTTCAACGCCGCATACGCTGTCGAGCGGAATATCGGCGAAGCAAGACCGGTCAGCCTGTAAAAGGAGTGGAACCAATGGAGTATGAAACCATAGTTGGCCTTGAGGTACACGCCGAGCTTAACACCAAGACAAAGATATACTGTAACTGCCGCAATGCTTTCGGGCTTGAGGTCAACACTCAGATATGCCCGATATGCACAGGTATGCCCGGCACGCTCCCGACGCTTAACGAAAAGGCAGTCGAGTATGCGATAAAGATGGGTCACGCCGCGAACTGCACCATAAA
>CAMEPN010000292.1 GCA_945931735.1 uncultured Clostridia bacterium | reverse complement strand
CATGTAGATATACTCGACGGCGTTGAACAGGGATACCCCCGCTTTTACTACCGTTTCTGAAAGCAGGGTGAACGCGGTGCGCTCGCTGATAAATTCCATTTTATTCACCTCGGCGGAAAAATCGGACATGATAATGATACATATTTATTATACCTTGTTCCGTCCTATTTTGCAATAGTTATCGGGGTAATTTTATAAAAAATGCGCCGGAGCCGATATTCTCCGACGCAATTCTTATTTTTTCTCCAAAAGCAACACCGCGTGCGCGGCAATGCCCTTTCCCGCTATGCCAAGCCCCTCCTCGGTCGTTGCCTTAACGGAAACGCAGCCGATATCGCACCCGAACGCCCGGGCGAGGTTCTCCCGCATTTTCGGGATATATTTCGCGAGCTTCGGTCTTTCGGCGATAATTGTAATGTCGGCGTTGCCAAGCTCATAGCCCTCCCGCCGCATCAGCGCGATGACCTCTCCGAGAAGCTTCATTGAATTTGCGCCCTTGTATGCGGGGTCGCTGTCGGGGAAAAGCTTCCCGATGTCACCCAGCGCAAGCGCGCCAAGCACCGCGTCCATCAGCGCGTGTACCGCGACATCTGCGTCGGAATGCCCGAGAAGCCCCTCGTCATAGGGTATCTCCTCGCCGCACAGGACGAGCCTTCTCCCCTCGGCAAGACGGTGGACGTCGTATCCGTGGCCTATCCTCATCATATCATCTTCACCGTTTTTCTTCCGCTGTGGACAGCCTTAGCCGCGGCAAGGTCGTCCGGGCGGGTTATCTTCATGTTGCAGCCCGAAACCTCGGTCACTCTGACATATTCGCCGCACAGTTCAAGTATGCTGCTGTCGTCGGTGACATTTTCAATGCTGTTCCCGAGCTTTTCTATGCAGTCAAGATACAGCTTTTTTCGGAACACCTGCGGTGTCTGGGCGTAGTATACCTTGTTTCGGGGCGGAGTGCTCTCCACAAAGCCGTTTCCGCCAACCAGCTTTACCGTGTCCGTCGCGGGCACAGCAGCTATCGCCGCGTTGTATTTCTCCGCGTCGAGAAGCACCCTTTCTATATCCTCGGTGAGTATAAGCGGACGGGCGCCGTCGTGAATCGCGATAAAATCCGCCTTAGGGGACACACGCTCCAGCGCGCCCTTTACCGAAAGGAAGCGCGTCGCGCCGCCCTCCGTGACCGCCGTAAGCTTTGTCACGCCGAAATTTCTCGCCAGCTTTTCATACCGCGGCGCGTCGTTCTGCGGAGCCGCAATGATTATCTCGCCGACCTTTTCGCAGCGTTCAAACTTGAGCGCGCTCATCACGAAAACAGGCGTGTCGCCTATCTTCTCAAGCTGCTTGTTTACGCCGTCCATGCGCGACGAAGCGCCTGCGGCGAGAATAATTACCGATACCATATCTGATGATTACCCCTTGAAATTACCGTGGAATTTGAAATAATTCAGCTCTGTTTCAAAATTTCTGAGCAGCTTGCGGATAACCGGCTGCCCGATGTTTCCCGTAAATTCGATATAGAACATATAGTCGTCTGGGAATTTCTTTTTCACCTCAACGGGAAGCGGCTTCGACTGTATCTTCGTCATGCTCAGCCCGTTTACCGCGAACTTTGTGAGCAGTCTGTAAAGCGCGCCCGAAATGTTCGGTATCGAAAGTGATACCGCCACGGTGTCCGCGTCGTCGTAAACCTCAACCCCGCGCGAAATGCAGATGAAGCGGGTCGCATTGTTCGGGTCGGAAGCAATGCCCTTGTGAACGATGTCCAGCCCGTGCAGCTCCGCGCATTCCTCGGAGCAGATGCAGCCAAGCTCGTTGCTCGGGTTTTCCGCGACCATCGCCGCCGCAGACGCATTGTTGTGATACGGGATAACGGTAAGCCCGCCCCTGCCCTCGATATACTCGGAGCACTGGCGTATAGCCTGCTCGTGACCGAAAAGTATCCGTATATCCTCCTCGCGCACGCCGTGCTTCGCCGCAAGCACATGGGCGCATTCCACCCTTACCGTGCGGCAGATATAGACATTGTGCTTTTCGAGGAGATCCATATTGACCGTGACCTCGCCCGCGGTGCTGTTTTCTACGGGAATAATGCCATAATCGACGTCGCCGTTCTCGACCGCCTCGAATACCTCCGCGAAGCTTGAGAAGAAGCTTACGCTGCCGTTTCCGAAGAGCTTGTTGCAAGCCGCGTGGCCGTATGCTCCGCTTGTTCCCTGAACCGCGACGGAGGGTCTTTCGACCACGTTTTTCTTGTGCGGTATCTCGATATCGGGGGTAATGTCGTTTATCTGTGAGCATTTGGAAATGTCCATGATGTTCATGAACAGGAACGCCGCTCCCTTGCGGAAATTCTCGGGAGTGTTCTGCTTAACGTTATCAATGATGAACTTCTCGCGGTCGCTCTGGAAAACCACCATGTTGTTCGCAGCCTTGTACCGCGCAACATCGGAGGCAAGCTCCATGCGCTTTATGAAAAGCTCGAGCATTTCGTCGTCGATGGCGTCTATCTTTTTTCTTATCTCGCTAAGATCCATGTTGTTCCTTTTACTCCTCCGTGTCGATCTCGCCCTCGGCGGTCGCAGTTTCTTCTGTTACCTCGGCGGTGACGGGCGCAGGCTCCTCGGTGAAATTCTGCGCGACGTAGACAGTCACCGTTTCGCCGTCTGCAACATTAACAAGATCTCCCACAGCCTTGCTGCACTCGGCAACGTTTCCGTCGGGGACATCGTTGGTTTCCTTTTTCTTGACGGAGTATTTGATATTCTGTTCGCTAAGCCGGCTTATGTACGCGCTCAGGGTCATTCCGTCGTATTCGGGCAGGGGCACTAGGCTCCGTCCCTTGCTAACCTTGACCTCGATCTGAACGCCCTCGCTGACAAGCGTGCCCGCTTCGATCGACTGGTCGAACATCATGCCCGCCGCATATTCATCGGAATAATCATAGGTGGGAACGAATGTGAAAATGCCATCATAGCGCGAAACGGTATTTTCATAGCGGCGGTTGGTAAAGTCGGGTATGCTGATGTTCGCCTCGGGGACAACCGGCGTCGTTTCCGGAGCGCTCGACGTGCTCTCGGGGACGGAGGACGTTTGCTCGGGAACAGATGTTTCCGCCGTTTCCTCCGACTGCGACGTTTCCGGCTCGGAGGAGCTTGTTTTCCCGCCGCTGAACGCGCCGGATATA
>CAMEPN010000291.1 GCA_945931735.1 uncultured Clostridia bacterium | reverse complement strand
CCGTCTTAGGCGCAAAGCCGCCCTCTCCGTCCGCATAGAAATCATACGAGGTCTTCATTCTCGCGGAGGGAACGGGGATAACGGGCACGCCGTTGACGGTCTTAACTCCGAATTCAAGCTCGCCCTGTGTGAACTGCGCGCAGTCGACCACGCTGCCAAGCTCTGTGCTGAGCATGAGTTTGTCGTAAACGGGTCTGGACATGACGATGACCGCCTCGCCCTCGCCGCCTGTGATGTCGCGCACCGCGCTGAGCTGCGCGAGCAGGTCGGACATAACGGTGGACTTGTCGGGGGTATAGGTTTCTCTGATAGCCGCAGCGTCCGCAAGAACGGAGTAGCGGTATGCGTCAATCTCGGGAATGACCTTTGTGCGCTGGAATTCAGCCGCGACATTTGCCGCCGCCAGTCCGAAGCCGCTCTCGTCAACGTCCAGCGCGTCAATGCGGAAGCGTCTGCCCCTGTCCTGAGAAAGCGTAAAAGTTTCAAAGGAATAGGTGACCGCGCCGCCCGCATAGCCGCTGTCGCGGTCGTATGTGCCAAGCCCCTGCATAGTCATCTTCGGCATCTTTATCTCGCTGCCGCCGTTGTAGATGACCTGAGAAGCGTTCTCCTCCATCCAGCCAGATGTCGAGCCTTCAAGCACCTGCTTGTCCAGCTCCTTCTGAAATACCTTTGCATATTCGATAGTGTTTGCCATTTTGAAAACTTCCTTTCATTATTCTTATTACAGTTAAAAACCGATTCCGCTGCCGCCGCGCCTTTTTTCGTGGGATAACGCCCTGCGTCCGCGCCGCAGCGGTATCTGCCCGCCCGCCCTGCCGACCCGAATTGCCGCTGCGCACACGACATATCGGGACTGAATCTATGTAAACGCCGTGTTACCGGCGGGATTTTAAGAGCACTCCCGCGTTGATTTGCCGCGAAAATGCATTATGTGTAAAGCAGACCCTGCGCCCGCTGCCGCCGCGCTGTTTTTCCCGAGATAACGCCCGCCGTTTGCGCCGCAGCGGACAACTCCCGTCCGCCATTGCCTTTATAGACCGCTGTGCGCGCAGCCTGTAAAGACATATCTATGTAAACGCCGTGTTACCGGCGGAATTTTCGGAGCGAATGCCGCATTACTTTCTCGCGAAAATGCTCCTTATCGCGGAAAACCCGTCGTTGCGCCCGCCGCTCTGCGCAGCAAGCTGAGGTATCTCGCGCTGCACAGCTCTGAGGTGAGGATAACCCGCCGAAACCTCGCGCGCGGACTCCTCGGGCGTTTTTCCCGCCGCGCATAAGCCGTAGGCAAGCTTCGCCGCCTCGTCAAGGCGCTCCTTAGATATCCCGCTCAGCAGCAGCGAAAGCTTAACGTTCGCCTCAAGCAGCGCCGCGCGAAGCTCCTCCGCAGCGTTATCCTCCGTTGTTACCGTTTCGGGGGCAGGATCGTCCTGCGCCTCAGTGGGCTGTTCTGCCTGCTCCGCCGTTTCGTTTATCAGTTCAAGCTCGTCCATCGTCGATTTCTCCTTTCATGCTCCCCGCTTCCTCAAGCGATATCCCGTATATCTGCGACAGCGCCCTCTCGCGGGAGATAAGTCCCGCCGAATAAAGCTTTATCGCCCTGTCGGTGCGCGTTCCCTCGTCCTCGCTCACGCCGTCGGCGAATTTGAGAGATGCCGTTTCCGCCGCCCCCTCGCCGAGCTGCCCCGACATTTTACCGAGCAGACAGATGTTCTCCGCGACCGACGCCATGCCAAGAGATATCATTCTGCGGTAGAAGCTCTGTGTGCGGTAGGTTCTGCTGTTTCTGCTGACCACCTCCGCCGCCGTCTTTATCGTCCCGTCGCGGTAGGCGAGCGAGCCTTCCGAAAGCCCCGTCTGCATACACAGCAGGTCGAGCAGCGACGCTATCGCTTCGGTATGCTCCGCAACGCGCAGCTCCGCAGTGTTGTCGAATATTTTCAGTTCGTCGTTGTCCGACGCGGACCGCGCCTGAAACACCTCGTCGTTGACGTCAAAATATCGCTTGATATCGCCGTTTTCGTCGTATTCGCCCCTTACCGCGTAGTACGGGACGATTATCCTTTTCTTGCCTAGCACGAACTCCCTGCCGAGGCTGTCGAACACGATGTCAAGATTTTTAAGCGTGTCCTCCGCTCCCGCGAAAACCGACGACCCCAGCGGCGCGCACTGCGGAAGCATTCCGCTCCCCGCGCCGAAATACACGAACATCGGCTTTGTCAGCCCCGAAATAACGCTCCTTTCGAGCAGCTCGGGGAATACCTCCGAAAGCTCCGCGCGTCCGCCGTCGGTTTTCATAAGCCTGTTTTCCGTCACGCAGCCCTCGTCGGTGACCTCCTGTATCTCCGCGAGGATATAGCTCTTTCCGCCGCTAGTCACGAACGACCCGAACGCTCCGCCGTAAATGCCGCGTCCGTCCCATTTTGTGGGAACAAAGCAGTCCGCCGTCACGAAGTCGAGCTTTATCCCGCCGTCCCAGTAGACCTTGACAGCTCCGCCGCCGAGCGCGAACACCTTTTCGAGAAAATCGGGGAACCTATCGTAAAACCCGTTCTCCTTAAGTACCTCTGCAAGAAAGCGCTCCGTTTCGGGATCGGCGCTGATAAGCTCCGTTCCCTCCGAAAAGCACAGCCTTGAAAGCTCCGCGCAGACCGCCTTTGCCGCGTTTAATGCGGCGACGCGCCTTGTTCCGCCGTTTATGCCGCCGCGCCTTGTGTAGCGCCAGTCGCCGCCGCCGCGGTATATCTCGTCCCAGCGGGCAATCTTGTCCGTGTAAAAGGCGGCAAGCTCCGAGCTGTTAGCCGCCCGTCTTGTCCCGAGCAGCATCTCCTTCAAGCCCAAATTTCATTCCTCCCTGTGAATTATTCCGCGGCGGAAGCCGTCTGTTTTCGCCGCCTTTCCTCCGCTGATCTGATAATACCCCGATTCCGACTGCAAAAAACTGCAAAGTGATTTATGTCGAAACCGCTATTTTAAAATAAAAATTTTGCATATCACCTATTTCGCGCTTGACATATCGCGGAAATTGTCTTATAATAGAAGTGTTAATGCATTAAAGCGGTCACAAGACCGCCATATTCAGGAGGATTTTCCATGAGAGTTTACAATTTTAGCGCAGGTCCCGCGGTTCTGCCCGAAGAGGTCCTGAAAGAAGCAGCCGACGAAATGCTCGATTACAAGGG
>CAMEPN010000290.1 GCA_945931735.1 uncultured Clostridia bacterium | reverse complement strand
GTGCTCAAAAAATTTTTCTCTTAATTGTGTTGCACTTGTATTGACAATCTATCATTATATCAGGTTTTGATATTTCTTTCAAGTCAATATTTGACACACTTTTCAAAAAATAAGCCCACCTCGTAGCAACGTTCATTAACATCTCTCCTCGTTTTGAATTTTGGTAATTGGCGCCACGCTTTTGCTCATTGCCTATTCCACGAAACGCTTCGCTTATTCAATCTGTTGGGTGATTCGAACGTGCCTTGCGGCAGCTCAACCTGCTAAACCGAACGCTGTATTTTGAGGACAGATTTGCAGCCTGACGGCTGTCGAGGGCTCTGGTCTGTCGGTCAACCCCTCTGTCACTTCGTGCGTAAGGCGAAGCCGTCGCGTTGACACGTCTCCCCCACTGGGGGAGATCACCTCGAGCTCCCGGGGTTTATCCGCTGAAGAATACCGGTGAAGTTTGAAAAGCAGCGAATTTCTCCGCTGCTCTTCACAGTATATTCTGCAGCTGCGTCGGGTCGCTCCCCCAGCGTTGCCCTGTTTTGCTGCTTTTTTAGTATTGGTACGTTTTCGGGATTATTCGCGTTTACACAGTTTATTTTTCAGACCTATTTCTTACAATATAAAGTTTTTCTTTTTGAAGATATTCCATTGGATCGCGTCAAAATTTCCTTCCGGGATCAAAGAAAAAGTTAAAAAGATGCTGCATTCCTGAGTCTGCTTATTGTAACTACAATGTTCCCGATCATGTGCGTTAAGACGCGTAAAATTTTCACCCGTTGGGTGGAATTTAATAAGCATGTAGAAGGAGCTTAAAATAGCGATTATTGATACTATTGGGGGTTTCGATCATTTTGAGTTTTGCGGATACAAATAAAGTATCAGCCCGACAATCCCACGTCATAAACAAATCACCCTCTGCCGCAGAACGCAGAGGGTGAAATTCTATTGAACAATAGCCGATTGCCGCGATGTTATTTCCTGCTGCCGAAGAATATGTACCGGATATGCCGCAGACCGTCCCGTATCGTCCGCAGATGTGACCTGCCGCTGCGCCCGTCGGGGCTTAGCGTAACGGGAATCTCCGCGATTGCAGCGCCCGAAAGCGCGAACTTTCCGATGATTTCGGTGGCGAACTCCATGCCGCCGCAGGAAAGTCCCAGCGCGAGCGCCTTATCGCGGTCAAACCCGCGCAGCCCGCAGTGAAAGTCCCGAACCTTTGTGTGAAAGCGAATCCTGCCAAGAAACGACAGCACAGGTACTCCGATATACCTGTGCGAAAACGGCATTGCGCCCAGCGCGATATTGTCCATGCGGCAGCCCATGACCAGAGGATATCCCTCCCGCAGCTTCTCAACAAAACCGCCGAGGTGCAGAAAATCATAGCTCATATCGCAGTCGCCCATGATGACGTACTTCCCGTGGGCGGCTTTTATTCCGCCGATAAGCGCGTTGCCGTAGCCACGTTCGGTCACATTGACCACACGCGCTCCGGCTTCTTGCGCAAGAGAAGCGGAATTGTCCGTGCTGCCGTTGTCTGCGACAAGCACCTCGCCGCAAATGCCGCTCTCCGCAAGAAACCGCCGCGCCAGACCAACGCACCTCGCAACGGTCTGCTGTTCGTTAAGGCAGGGCATGAGGATAGTCAGTTCAAGCTCGTCCATGCTTTTTTCCTCCTTTTGCGGCGGAGTGTTTCTTTTTCGGGCGGAATTCAAGCGAGTACCACAGCATAGCAAACAGCGCCAGAATAGTTGAAGCAAGCGCACGGTAGGTGAAAAATTCGTGGAGATATGAGTGGTTGTTCAGCAGGAAAAATCTCGCAATGGGAAGTGCGCCCAGAATCAGCATGATAAGCGTGAAGCTGCGGTCGAATTTCTCACGGCAGCGGAACAGGTAGAATATCGAGCCGAGTACCACCGCCGATATTATCAGCCCAGCCGCAAACGCGCCCCAGTCCACGCGACCTGTGCCGCCGAAAATAGTCGAGATATTCGCCACGGGCGCGAGGAAGAACTGCTCTATCGGCGATAGCTGCTCGGCTTCACCAACAAAGCGTACCTCGGCGGAGGCAAGCGCGGCAGAAAACTTGTTTTCTCCTGTGACAAGGCTTACGGCGCTCCATTTCACGAGGAATGTCCCGACATAGGACAGCCCCCATGCCCCGCCGCATTTCAGCGACAGCAGGAGATTGCTCCGCAGGTCGGGAAGCCTGCCGTCCTGCTTCCTTATTATAAATACGATAATCAGCGGAATCAGAATCGTCAGCGTTTCGCAGGTGAGAAAGTCGAAGAAAGCTATCATCACCCCGGAAATCACCGCGAATATCGAAAGTGCGCCGTCATTCTTCTCAAACAGGATATACAGCGGGAGAAGCGCAAGCGTCACCAGCACGGCGGGCTGATATTCCAGCGACATCCCGATATTCCACACATGAATGCAGAGAAAAGCCGCCACAAGCGCCCCCGCCGCGAAATACTGCCGCTTTTTCAGCAGAAGCGCCGTGTTTACCGCCAGCAGAACGAACGCGGTTATCGTCCCGATAAGCTTTATCCCGCTGACATCAGTAAACAGCATAAGCGGGCGAATTACCGCCGCCATTCCGTGCCAGTAGCGGGTGTAATCGGTGTTGGGAGGGGCGGTTCCCTGAACGGCGCAGTACAGACCCCAGTTCTCGCCATAGTCGTTTTCGCCGTCATTGCCGTCGTAGTAGGCGGTATTCAGCGCGGAGCTGAACGGCTCGCCGCTGCCCATGTTCCATGTCACGTTGAGCAGTATCGCGTCGGCGAAGTTGTCCTGCACCAGCCGCATTTGTGACTCGTTCGGGAAAGGCGGTTTATCCTTATAGTACATTGCGCTTTCATACATATTGTCATAGATACGCTCGTTCGGGATAGCCGCCGCGGCGGTCAGCGCCGCCCACAGCGCCAGCAGCACCGCCGCAAATACGGCGGCACGGCGTAGTAATGCAGTTATATTTTTCATATCAAACCTCACAGATTTTAACTGATTATATTCTACCACATAGTCTGCTTTTATGTCAATACAAAATCGAAGTATTATTTTCATTTCACCCTTTCGGGTGTGTTTATAACCATAATTAAAATTATTCCTTGACATTGCTTTTATTTTGGTGTATAATCGCAATGATAGTGGAAAACTTTTTTTTACAGAAAGGATGATTTGTTTTGTTCAAGAAACG
>CAMEPN010000289.1 GCA_945931735.1 uncultured Clostridia bacterium | reverse complement strand
CACGACGCGACCGAGGAGGAGCTTAACGCCGCGTTCAAGCCTAACACAAAGGCTGTTTTCGCCGAAACACTCGCTAACCCCGCGCTGACCGTGCTGGATATCGAGATGTGGGCAAAATGCGCGCACGCGCACGGAGTTCCGCTCATAATTGACAATACATTCGCGACTCCCGTGCTTTGCAGACCTATCGAGTGGGGCGCGGATATCGTTGTTCATTCAACCTCCAAGTATATGGACGGACACGCAGTGCAGGTCGGCGGCGTTATCGTTGACAGCGGCAAGTTCGACTGGACAAACGGAAAATTCCCCTGCATGACCGAGCCGGACGAGAGCTACCACGGCATTGTCTACACCGAAAAATACGCCGCGGCGCCTTATATCACAAAGGCGAGAATGCAGCTTATGAGAGATTTCGGCTGCTATCCTGCGGCAAATTCCTCGTTCCTGCTAAACCTCGGGCTTGAAACGCTGCCCGTAAGAATGAAGCAGTACTGCGAGAACGCGCTGACCGTTGCAAAATACATCGAGAGCACGGGCAAGGCGGCGTTCGTTACATACCCTGCGCTCGAAAACAGCAAGGGTCACGAGCTTGCGAAGAAGTATCTTCCCAACGGAACGAGCGGCGTAATTTCCTTCTCGGTCAAGGGCGGACGTCCCGCCGCCGTTAAGTTCATGGACAGCCTTAAGCTCGCTTCAAACGAGGTACACGTTGCGGATATCCGCACCTGCGTGCTTCATCCTGCGTCCGCAACTCACCGCCAGCTTACCGACGAGCAGCTCGTTGCGGCAGGAATTGACGGCGGCCTTATCCGTCTGTCGGTAGGTCTTGAGAATGTTAAGGACATTATCGCGGATCTTGAGCAGGGCTTTGCAAACATATAAAAAATATAAAACAGAACAGGAGAACAACTATTGATTACCGTATCTAACGTAAGCGTCAGCTTCGGCGGACAGCTGCTTTTCAAGGACGTCGATTTGAAATTCACCGCGGGAAACTGCTATGGCGTTATCGGCGCTAACGGCGCAGGAAAATCCACCTTTCTCAAGGTGCTTTGCGGTGACCTGGAACCGACAAAAGGCTCCGTATCCAAGCCGCCGGAGCTGCGTATGTCCGTGCTTCGGCAGGATCACTACGCTTTCGACGAATATACCGTTCAGGACACCGTTATCATGGGCAACAAGCGCCTTTATGACATTATTCAGGAAAAGGACGCGCTGTATGCCAAGGAGGAGTTCTCCGAGGAGGACGGAAACCGCGCCTCCGAACTTGAGGGCGAGTTCGCGGAGCTGAACGGCTGGGAGGCGGAAAGCGACGCGTCCAAGCTTATACAGGGTCTTGGGCTGCCCGAGGAGATACTTTATCAGAAGATGGAGAGCCTGACGGGCAACGAAAAGGTAAAGGTGCTTCTCGCGCAGTGTCTTTTCGGAAATCCCGATATTATCCTCATGGACGAGCCGACAAACCACCTCGACGTCGAGGCGGTGTCGTGGCTCGAGGACTTCCTCGCGGACTATTTCGGAACGGTCATCGTCGTATCCCACGACCGTCACTTCCTCAACAATGTCTGCACCCATATCGTGGACATCGACTACGGCAAGATAAAGATGTACGTCGGAAACTACGAGTTCTGGTACGAGTCATCGCAGCTTATCCAGCGCATGATAAAGCAGCAGAACAAGCGCGCCGAGGAGAAGATAAAGGAACTTCAGAACTTCATCGCAAGGTTCTCCGCGAACAAATCCAAGTCCAAGCAGGCGACCTCGCGCCGCAAGCTTATCGACAAGCTGACCGTCGAGGAGCTGCCCGCGTCATCGAGAAAATACCCCTACATCGGCTTCGACATCGAACGCGAGGTCGGAAAGGATATTTTGCAGGTGACAGGTCTTTCCAAGACAGTCGACGGGGTAAAGGTGCTGAACAACGTAAGTTTCACCGTCAACAAGGGCGACAAGATAGCTTTCGTCGGCGCGAACGAGATAGCGATAACCACACTGTTCAAAATACTCACCGAGGAGCTTGAGCCCGACGAGGGTACGTTCAAATGGGGCAGCACGACCTCCGTCAGCTACTTCCCGAACGATAACAGCGCGTTCTTCAACGGCTGCGAGCTGTCCATACTCGACTGGATGCGGCAGTATTCCAAGGACGAAACGGAAAGCTACCTCCGAGGATTTTTAGGGAGAATGCTTTTCAGCGGGGACGATGTTTTCAAGCCGGTAAACGTTCTTTCGGGAGGAGAAAAGGTGCGCTGTATGTTCTCGAGAATGATGCTTTTCCAGAGCAACGTGCTTATCCTCGACCGACCCACCAACCACCTTGACCTCGAAAGCATCACGGCGGTCAACAACGGTTTGTCCGAGTTCAAGGGCAATATTCTTTTCGCAACGCATGACCATGAGATACTCGAAACGGCGGCAAACCGCATAATCGAGATAACCGAAGAGGGCTGCCTTGACAGAATGGGCAGCTATGACGAGTTCGTGGAATGGCGCAGGGACAAGGTCGGCGGCTCGCTTATGCTTTGATTTATTGTAAGAAAGTTTGGTCAGATGAATTATATTATTCTTGACATGGAATGGAATCAGGCGCTGGGGCGCACCAAGATGGTGCAGTCCCCCGTGCTGCTGCGCGGTGAGATAATCCAGATAGGCGCAGTCAAAACCGACGAGAAATTCAACTATATTGATAAAATCAAAATCAGCGTCTGCCCTAAATATTACAAGGTAATGAACCGTCATGTGGAGAAGATAACCGGCATAACCAGCACGCAGCTCACCTACGGCGAGCGTTTCCCGCAGGCGTTCAAGCGGCTCAGCGCGTGGTGCGGCGATGATTTCAGATTTATTACATGGGGCTTCGACGACATTGGGATACTTGCGGACAACCTCGAATTGTACGGGCTTGACCCTGCGTGGGGCAGGGATTACATCAATCTCCAGCTTATCTATAAGGCACAGGTCGACGGCGAGCGGCTTCAGTGCTCGCTTTCCGACGCGGTGGAGCGGCTCGGTATACCGATGGACGCGCAGGCGCACGACGCCATGAACGACGCATGGTTCACCTATGAGGTCTGCACTAAGCTTGACATGGAAAAGGGTCTTGCTTCATACGGAGAGCTTTCCGCAGGAATAAGAACAGCGCTGCGCAAGGACGTTATCAAAAATGTCACCGAGTGTAAAAAGATGCTGGAGG
>CAMEPN010000288.1 GCA_945931735.1 uncultured Clostridia bacterium | reverse complement strand
AGATCAAGCTCTGCGGAATGTTCCGCGAATGTGATATCGACTATGTGAACGAGGCGCTGCCCGATTATGTTGGGTTTATCGTGATGTTCCCGAAAAGTCATCGGAACATTGACCTTGAAACAGCGAAGCGGCTGAAAGCGCGGCTCGACCCGAGGATTAAGTCCGTCGCGGTGTCGGTGGACGCGCCCGCCGAGAAATTCGCGCGGTTCGCAAGCGAGGGCGCGGCTGATATGCTTCAGCTCCACGGCAGCGAGGACGCGGAGTATATCGCGCGGCTGCGAAAGCTCACCTCCGCGCCGCTCATCAAGGCGGTAAAGGTAACATCGCGCGAGGACGTCATAAGCGCGCAGTCGCTCGACGTCGATTATCTTCTTCTCGACGCGGGAACAGGCTCGGGGCAGATGTTCGACCACGCTCTCGTCGACCCGTCGGAGATAAGGCTGCCGTTCTTTCTCGCGGGAGGACTTACCCCCGAAAACATAGCCGAGGCTGCGGAAAAAATGCGCCCGTACGGCGTTGACCTCAGCAGCGGGATAGAAACGAACAGGCTGAAAGACAGAAACAAAATACTCGCAGCGGTAAAAGCCGTGAGATAACAAAAGGAAAGGGCGGGTCAAATGACTCCTACAAAAACAAAAAGCAAATCAAAATACCGCGCTGTCAAGATAACCGCGATAGTTATTGCGGCGGTGCTTGTTGTGCTTTTCGCGGCGGCAACGATTATCGTTTCCGTAAACATGAACAAGCAATTCGGGCGCGCAGACTACTATCCCGAAGAGTCGAGCGTGGAGTATCTGTATTCGCATTACGAAAGCGAATATCCCCGCGAAAACGTAACGTTCACTTCCTGCGGAAACACGCTTCAGGCGTACATTTACGGCTCGGATAACGATAAAGGGCTGCTTGTTTTCGCCCACGGGATAAGCAGCGGACACGAACGCTACCTCAATACGCTGATGTGGTTCGTGGACAACGGCTGGCGCGTGTTCACATACGACGCGACCGGCAGCGGATACAGCGGCGGCGAGGGCACAAAGGGGCTGCCGCAGTCGGCGCTCGACCTTGACGCGGCGCTGGACTACATAGAAGCCGACCCCGAGCTTTCCGCGCTCCCGAGATTTCTTATGGGACACAGCTGGGGCGGCTACGCAGTAACGGCTGTGCTGAATTTCGGGCACGAGGTGGACGGCGTCGCGAGCATTTCGGGCTACGCGGAGCCTGTCGAAATGATATACGAGTTTGCAAAGGGCGTTGTCGGGGGCGCAAGACCTCTTCTCTACCCCTCGATATGGCTGTATAACAAAATGCTGTTCGGAGAATATGCGGGGCTTTCCGCAGTGGACGGTATCAACGCCACCGACGCGCCGATACTTATTATCCACGGAACAGAGGACGAAACCATCGGCTACACCGAGTCCGCGATAATCAACAAGCGCGGCGATATTACAAACCCGAATGTACAGTACATCACGCTCGACGGCTGCACCCATAGGGGAATGTTCGACACCCCCGAGGGCGGAGCGGTCAAGCAGGAAATAAACGAAAAGCTGGCGGCGATCGCAAAGGAAGCCGGCTATAAGCACACAAGCGACCTGCTCCCCGACCCGAGCGACGAAGTTAAGGCCGTTTTCTCCGCCGCAGACCTTGACGCGGTAAACGAGCCGAATGTCGAGTTCCTGTCGCAGATAGAAGATTTCTTCAACGAAATACTCGAGCAGAACGGCGCGGACGGCGAAGCGGCATAAAATGAACGATACGGCGGGAGCTTCCGCCTGAATAACATATGAAAGGAAAATCAAAATGTCAAACGGAAGATTTGGCGATTTCGGCGGGCAGTATATCCCCGAAACGCTCATGAACGAAATACACAAGCTTGAGGAAGCGTACGAGCATTATTCCCACGACAAGGATTTTATTGAGGAGCTTGACAGGCTCAACCGCGAATACGCGGGCAGACCCTCCCTGCTCTATTATGCGGACAAGATGACAAAGGACCTCGGCGGCGCGAAGATATACTTCAAGCGCGAGGACCTCAACCACACAGGCTCGCACAAGATAAACAATGTCCTCGGACAGTGCCTGCTCGCGAAGAAGATGGGCAAGACCCGTATCATCGCGGAAACCGGCGCGGGTCAGCACGGCGTTGCGGCGGCGACCGCGGCGGCGCTCATGGGACTTGAGTGCGAGATATTCATGGGTAAGGAGGACACGATAAGACAGGCACTGAACGTATACCGAATGGAGCTTCTCGGCGCAAAGGTGCACCCCGTAACCACCGGCACAATGACCCTCAAGGACGCGGTAAACGAGGCAATGCGCGACTGGACTACCCGTGTCGACGACACGCTGTATGTCCTCGGCTCGGTAATGGGACCTCACCCGTTCCCGACGATAGTCCGCGATTTCCAGAGCGTTATTTCCAAGGAAGCCCGCGAGCAGATACTCGAAAAAGAGGGCAAACTGCCAACGGCGGTAATGGCGTGCGTCGGCGGCGGAAGCAACGCCATGGGTATGTTCTACAACTTCATAGGCGACAAGGATGTAAGGCTTATCGGCTGCGAGGCGGCGGGTCGCGGCGTTGACACGGGCGAAACAGCGGCGACGATCGCAACGGGAACGCTCGGCGTTTTCCACGGAATGAAGTCGCTTTTCTGTCAGAATGAATACGGACAAATAGCCCCCGTTTACTCGATCTCCGCAGGGCTTGACTACCCGGGAATAGGCCCCGAACACGCTTATCTCCATGAGATAGGCAGAGCGGAATATGTCCCCGTCACCGACGACGAGGCGGTAAACGCGTTCGAGTATATCGCACGCACCGAGGGCATAATCTGCGCCATAGAAAGCGCTCACGCCGTCGCTCATCTGATGAAGATAGCGCCGACGATGAAGAAGGACGATATAATCATCTGCTGTCTGAGCGGACGCGGTGATAAGGACGTTGCGGCTATCGCAAGATACAGAGGAGTGGATCTGCATGAATAAGATAAAAAATGCATTCGAGAACAAAAAGGCATTTATCGGGTTTCTGACCGCGGGCGACCCTACATTTGACGCAAGCTTTGAAAATATAATGGCAATGGTAAAAGCGGGCGCAGACCTTATTGAAATAGGCATACCGTTCAGCGACCCGATCGCCGAGGGGCCCGTTATCCAAGAGGCAAACCTGCGCGCGCTCTCGAACGGAATGACGACCGACCGCGCGTT
>CAMEPN010000287.1 GCA_945931735.1 uncultured Clostridia bacterium | reverse complement strand
CTTACGTTCGGCGCAAGCAGGCACAGTTTCAGCGCGGACGGAAGCATTTACACGATAAGCGGCGGAAAGATAAATTCCTCTGCGGGAATTTCAGTGCTGAGCGCGATAGAATACCGCAGAAGCTTCAGCTCGCTCTACACGGCGACCGTCGCGTACGGCTGCGTTAAGATAACGCCCGCCGCAT
Organism: uncultured Clostridia bacterium; assembly: GCA_945931735.1. Taxonomy (GTDB): domain Bacteria; phylum Bacillota; class Clostridia; order Oscillospirales; family Ruminococcaceae; genus CAG-115. The sequence continues at coordinate 3,029 of CAMEPN010000287.1, read as the reverse complement.
ATACGAGCGAGGTAATGAACAGCCGCATAACGTTCGGCGACCTCACCGACAGCGCGCCTGCGGATATCCGCGCGGCGCTCAACGGAGCCATCGGCGTGAACAACGTCCTCGCGCAGGACAAGGCGGCGGAAGCGGGCATAACCACCCAGAGCCAGCTTATCCGTTGCATCTCGGTATATTATTCCGACAGCGCGGAAGCGGCGATACGCAAGAAATGCGATATATCCGAATACGGCGCGCTTAGCTTCAAGAACGGCGGGCTTTCCGGAATAAGCGTTTCCGACACTGCCCTCGTTATCAGCAGCAAGACGGACTCCGCCGCAAGCGGAACGCTGTACATCAAGGCAGGCACGTTCGGCGGCAAGACCGCTTACTTCCCGCGGAGCGTTGACTTCGTAAAGGAAAACGGAAGCTGGAAGCTCAACACAGTGCTCTGACATCAATAAACAAGCCGCTCCCGAATAAGACGGAGCGGCTTTTTCATACCCTGAAATAAAAGGAGTTCCCATGGATAAAAAAATAATTCTCGGCGCGGCGGCGGGTCTGCTTTGCGTCGGGGGGATCGCCGCGTGGATATTTATGGGCAGCGTCCCCGCGAACGACCCCTGCGCGGAGATCTATCTTAACGGCTCGCTCTACCGCACCGTCAGCCTGTCGGAAAATACGGAATTTACGGTGGAATGTGACGACGGATATAATACTGTTTGTATAAATAATGGCGAAATATACGTTTCGGAGGCGGATTGCCCAGATAAAGTGTGCGTGAACACCGCACCGATATCGGGCGGCGTGATACCGATAGTCTGCCTTCCGCACAGGCTCGAGATACGGGTCGTCGGCGGGGAGAGCGGAATCGACGCGGCAACATGACGCGGGACACTCTACATTACTACATTTTTAATCGGAAAAACGGCGCGGCGGATAATTCCGCTGCGCCATATTATATAAATTCACCATTTCCTGTCAAAGCTCGGAAGCTCAAGCATGGGGTTCGAGGTCGTGGGCTTTTTCCGCGTGTGTGCGGGGATATGCTCCGAAATATCAAACGCCTTTTTCTCGGGGATATTCTTGAACTGCTCGTAATATTCGGCGATCGACCTCTCGATGCCCTTTGTGCTGCCGAACTGACCGCGTATCTCAACCCTGTCCTGCCGCTCAAAGCCGCGCTCGTTAAGCTCGGGATTGTCAAAAATCAAGTTCCCGTCCGCGTCGACATGGTAGCCGAGCCGCTCCGTCCCAAGCAGGAACGAGCGCACCTCGCCCTTTATCACAAGGCAGTCGGGCGATTTTTTCGGGTCGCGCTCGGTGCCCGCGAAGCCCGAAAACGGAATGTAATACAGCCTCCGCTGCACGACCCTCCGCCCGAAATTGACGTAATCCCCCGCATAAAGGCTGAACACCATGCCGCGCGGGAGTATGTCGAAAAAGGTGTATCTGCTGTGGCAGCGGACAAGCTTTTCGGTAACATACGCGGCGGCAAAGCCCGTCACCATGCCGGCGAAAACGCAGCCGCCGATCACCGCCAGCAGAAGCATTATCACGCTGTGCGATGCGCCGGTGCGCAGGCACATCATAATATTCACCTCGCAGAAAATGCACACCGCCAGAAGCGGCATTATCACCGCAATCATCAGACTTTTCTGCCGACGGCGGAATTTCTCCGTGTCCGCATGGAAAAAGTATCTCGTGCCGCTCACCCCCCCGCTGTTATACCTTTATTTTAGCACATACGGGAGATTAAGTCAATCATTCTTTGTCTTGGGAATAGGCGCATAGCTGTGCTCAAAGGAGATAACGCAGGAGCAGTTCGGGTGGCGCAGGTTAAGGAAGCGGGTTATCTCGCCCTTAAGCTCCTTTTCGGACATTCCCGTCCCGTGGGGAACAACGCAGTCGAATATCACCTTGGTGTCCTCGCCGCGCACCAGCCGCACGTCATGCACCGACATCCTTTCGTCTATCCCGCGGACTATCTCAACAAGGTCGCGCCGTATGCAGCCGACCTCGCTGTCGCCCGTGACGATAGGGTCGGGGTGGACAATAAGGTTCATTCCGTCCGCAAGGAAATCCCTCTCGATACGGTCGATTATGTCGTGGCAGACGGTAAGCGGCGTTTCTGAGTCAACCTCGACATGAACGCTCGCAAACCTGCGCCCCGGACCGTAGTCGTGTATCATCAGGTCGTGCGTGCTCAGCACACCGTCGTAGGACATTATCTTGTCATGTATGCTCTCCACAAGCTCGGGGTCGGGAGCCTTTCCGAGAAGCAGGCTCATCGCGTCGCGCACCAGCCCTATTCCGCTTATAATAATGAATACCGCGACAAGAACGCCCATTATTCCGTCAAGCTCAAGGTCGGTGAAGAATGAAACTATCGACGCAGCAAGGACCGCCGAGGTCGAAATAACGTCGTTGCGGCTGTCCGCAGCGGCGGCACGGAGCGCCTCGGAATCAATGCGTTTCCCTATCCTTGTGTTAAACCACATCATCCACAGCTTGACCGGTATCGAAACCCCGAGAAGTATCGCGGGCAGCAGCCCGAATTCCACCGGCTCGGGCGAAAAGGTCTTTATGATACTGCTGCGGAGAAGCTCGAAGCCGATAAGCAGAATAAGTATCGCGACCATAAAGCCCGCAAGGTATTCATAGCGCGCGTGCCCGTAGGGGTGCTCCTCGTCGGCGGATTTTTCGGAGAGCTTGAACCCGAAAAGGCTGATTATCCCCGACGACGCGTCGGACAGGTTGTTCACCGCGTCCGCCGTTATCGATACGCTCCCCGTCAATACCCCCGCGATAAACTTCCCCGCGCACAGCAGCGCGTTGCAGACTATCCCGACCCAACCGGTCAGCTTTCCGTAAGCCGCACGCACCGCGGGGTCCTTTGTGTCCTTGTAATTCTTTATGAAAATTTTCGCCAGCAGATCTGTCACTGCCGCCGCCCCCTTTTATATTTATATATGTATATCCACGAACCGATTCCGTGAATTACCTTGATTATATCACCGGAATATGCGGTTAGTCAATGATAAAAT
>CAMEPN010000286.1 GCA_945931735.1 uncultured Clostridia bacterium | reverse complement strand
AGTGCTCTTGCATTATCTGTCGGAATGTGGTATAATCAATAAGTATGCGGCGCTTGCGGGACGGGCGGCGATAGCCATACCGCGCGTTTGCGCATATAATGCTTTACGGAACCATGCGGAGTTATCGCTTTTGCCAATTTTTCGCGAGCATTGTTGAAAGTTTTTGGTAGTCAATTCACTGAAAACCTATTGACGTTATATGTTTTGTGTGCTATAATACACCCATACCGAGAAACAAACGCCCGACGGCGTTATCTCCGTGGGACACGCAGAATGAATTTCAAGGTCGCCTTTGAAAAGCGATTCGCCCCTTTCAAGCCTATCTTCAAAGGCAGCCTAAACTGTATACGGAGTGATGTTGTGGACTGGTCGTTTATTCAGAAATTTGCGCCGATGTATTTCGAGGCGGGCGTTCTTACCGTCACGATAGGCTTTTTCGGCATAATACTCTCGGTCGCGATAGGGCTTGTCTGCGCGCTGGTGAAATATTACCGTATTCCCGTGGCGCGGCAGATAGTTGCGGTGTATATTGAGCTTTCGAGAAACACTCCGCTCATTGTCCAGCTTTTCTTTCTTTATTTCGGACTTCCGAAAGCGGGGATACTCCTTTCGAGCGAGGCGTGCGGCGTTATCGGCCTTGCGTTCCTCGGCGGGAGCTATATGGCGGAGAGCTTCCTCGGCGGACTTAAGTCTGTCGGGAAAATACAGCTCGAAAGCGCGGAAAGCTTAGGGCTTCGCCGTGGGCAGGTTATGAGGTACATAGTTGTCCCGCAGGCGGCTTCGGTATCAGTCCCCGCGCTCGCGGCGAACGTTATCTTCCTGCTCAAGGAAACGAGCGTATTCAGCGCGGTGTCGCTGGCTGACCTTATGTACGTCGCAAAAGACCTTATCGGTATGTATTACAAGACCAATGAAGCGCTTACGATGCTTGTCGCGGCGTATCTTGTGATGATCCTTCCGATCTCGATCGTGTTTACTGTTCTTGAGAGGAGGATGCGCCGTGCAGGGAATTGAAGTGCTTTTCATGGGCAATAATATGCTGCGGCTCTGGAGCGGGCTTTGGGTAACACTCAGGCTATCGCTCATCTCGATAGGGCTGTCGCTTGTTATCGGAGTATTCGTCGGCGCGCTCATGCTGGTGAAAAATCCGATAGTCAAGGCGATCTGCCGTGTATATATCGAGATAGTAAGGATAATGCCGCAGCTGGTATGGCTTTTCATAATCTTCTTCGGCATAACCAAGCTCACGGGCATTGACCTTGACGGAGAAACGGCGGCGGTGATCATGCTCACTATATGGGGCGCGAGCGAGGTCGGCGACCTTGTCCGCGCGGCGTTCAGCGCTATCCCGTCGCACCAGTTTGAGTCGGGGCTTTCGCTCGGGCTGAACAGGGTTCAGCTTTATGTGTACATCATCTTCCCGCAGGCGATACGCGGGCTTGTCCCCAACGTCATCAATCTCTCCACGAGAATGATAAAGACGACGGCGCTGGTTTCGCTTATCGGCGTTACCGAGGTGCTCAAGGTCGGCAAGCAGATAATCGACGCGAACCGTTTCGAGTATCCGGACGCGGCGCTGTGGGTATACGCGGCGATATTCCTAATGTATTTCATAATATGCTTTCCGCTGTCGCTGCTGTCGAGAAAGCTTACGAAGAAGAGGGGTGAATGACCATGACCGAACATATTATTGATATAGAGCATCTGACTAAGGCATACGGCGACAACGTTATACTTAACGACCTTTCGCTGAGCGTTTCGCAGGGCGAGGTTGTGGTGCTTATCGGGCCTTCGGGCTGCGGAAAGAGCACGCTGCTGCGATGTCTTAACGGGCTTGAGCCGATACAGGGCGGCTCGGTAAAGCTACACGGAGAGCCTGTCGAGCACGGAAGGCCCAGTCTTTACGGCATTCGCCAGAAGATAGGCATGGTTTTCCAGAGCTACGACCTTTTCCCGCATATGACCGTGATGAAGAACATCACGCTTGCGCCGCTCAAGGTGCAGGGGCGGGATAAGGAAGAGGTCGCGAAGCAGGCGATGGAGCTGCTGGGGCGCGTAGGGCTTGCGGACAAGGCGGACGCCTATCCGTCGGAGCTTTCGGGCGGACAGAAGCAGCGCGTCGCGATAGTACGCAGCCTTATCATGAACCCTGACATAATGCTGCTTGACGAGATAACGGCGGCGCTCGACCCCGAGATGGTGCACGAGGTGCTGAACGTTGTTCTCGACCTTGCAAAGGGCGGCACGACAATGATGATCGTAACGCACGAGATGGCATTTGCCGAGGCGGTGGCGGACAGGGTGGTTTTCCTTGACGGCGGCGTTATCGTCGAAGAGGACGCGCCCGATGTGTTCTTTCATTCGCCGAAAACCGAGCGCGCGCAGCGCTTCCTCAAGACGTTTACCTATTCTAAGTAATATCCCGAAAATAATGCGCATTTTTGCGGATCTCACGGACGAACAGGTTTTCGCATAAAAACAAGGGCAGTACGCCCGAAAACAAATCAAAGGGACAATCGGAGGTATTTATCATGAAAGCATTAAAGAAGATAGCATCTGTTTTTGCTGCGGCAGCACTGGCACTGACATTCGCGGGCTGCTCGAACGGCGGCGGGTCATCCGCAGACAGCACCGACAGCACGTCGGCAGGCGGCGCTGCGTCTTTCAGAACAGTGGACGAGATAAAGGAAAGCGGAAAGGTCACGATCGGAGTGTTCTCCGACAAGAACCCGTTCGGCTATGTTGACAACGAAGGCAAATTCCAGGGCTACGACGTATATTTTGCGGAGCGCATCGCGAAGGATCTCGGTGTTGATCTGGAGCTTGTTCCCGTTGAGGCGGCGAGCCGCGTAGAGTTCCTCGAAACAGCTAAGGTCGACATAATCCTCGCAAACTTCACCGTTACCGAGGAGCGCAGCGAGAAGGTTGACTTCGCGCTTCCTTACATGAAGGTTGCTCTCGGAGTTGTTTCTCCCGACAGCGCGGTAATAACCGACGCGGAGCAGCTCAACGGTAAGACGCTTATCGTTGTTAAGGGCACGACGGCGGAAACCTATTTCACCGAGAATTACCCCGACGTAAAGCTTCAGAAGTATGACGAATACAACGAGGCATATTCCGCGCTTCAGGACGGCAGAGGCGACGCATTCTCCACCGATAACACGGAAGTTCTCGCATGGGCAATGAGCAACCCCGGCTTCACCGTCGGCGTTGAGACCCTCGGCAGC
>CAMEPN010000285.1 GCA_945931735.1 uncultured Clostridia bacterium | reverse complement strand
AAGCTCAAGGATTATCATATCGCGGCGCTCTGCCAGCGTTATCTTCGCCTCTGCCTCGTCGGGGAAGAAGCGGTCAAGCTTATTATTCAGCTTCTGTTCCGCATAGTCGGTGAAAGCCTGTGAGATATTCAGTTTTTTTGCGGTGATAATAACTTTCATATTATCGCATCCTTCCGATATTTAGTAGAACAGCAGAACGGTCTGTCTTATGTAACCGTGTCTACCTGTATCTATTGTAACATATTTATGGCAAAATTGCAATAGGGGGGTATCGTTTTTCACATAATTTTCGATAAAATAAACAAATTTGTCTATGTAATTTTCACAAATTCGGGCTTTCGCTCGCGAAAAACGGCGTAGTATTCATAGCCCGCCGCCTTGAGTATTTCGCCCGCGGCTTCAAATTCCCATGCGATATGCTCCGCCTTATGTCCGTCGGAGCCGACGGTGACTATCTCTATCCCAAGCTCGCGGCAGCGGCGAAGCAGGTCGGGGTGCGGGTGCGCCCAGCCCAGCCCGTATTTCAGCCCCGCGGTGTTAAGCTCTATCCCTTTTCCCATGGAAACGAGCTTTTTTATTATCTCGTCGGTGATGTCGCGGTAGTCGGCGGGGGAGTAGTTTTTCGCGCGGGAATAGCGCACGGCGTAATCTAGGTGGCCGTATACGTCGAAGTTGTCGTAGACGGATATATTCGCGAGAATGCTCTCGAAATAGCGGAGGATACCGTTCCTGTCGCCGAGTTTTCCGAAATATTCGGGGTAATACGGGTCGGCGCCGTCGACAAGGTGCGACGAGCCGATGATGAAATCGAAATCAAATCCCGAGGTGTATTCGTACAGCCGCGGCGCAAGGGTGTCCATAAGCCCAAGCTCCACCCCGAAAAGCACCTCTATCTTCCCCGCGAACATATCCCGCACGCGGGCAAGCTCCGCCCTATATTTATCGGTGTCGAGGATAAACTCCCCGCCGGGGTAGTCGAAGTCCATGTGCTCGGTAAGGCAGATAGTTTTCAGCCCGCGCTCATATGCGGCGCGGACGATGTTTTCGGTCGGTTCGCTGCTGTCGGAGGAGAAGAAAGAGTGGGTATGAAGATCGGCGGTTATCATGCGGTCAGTCCTTTCCGTTAGGCTCGGGCAGTTCCTTGCTTACGCGCCAGAGGCGGTAATATTCTCTCAGATACAGCGCAAACGCAAGCGCGGTGAACCCCAGCATGACCAATATCATCACGAACGCCGCAGAGGTGCTGAGATACGGCGCACCAAGCAGTATTATCACAAGGACATAGAAAACGATCGTCGCGAGCTTTCCGAACCACTTTGCGCCGCCGAGATCCTGCCCTTTTTTAAGAAACAGCATGCCCATAACGAGCATGGTGATTTCTTTTACGACTATGAGCGCGAGCAGAACGGCGATAAGCTCCCAAATCTCCTTGTAGCGGAAGAAGAGACACACCACGACTGCCGCCTGCGTCAGCTTATCCGCGAACGGGTCGAGCACCTTTCCGAGGTCGGTTATCATATTGAATCGGCGCGCGATGAACCCGTCGGCGGCGTCTGTCAGCCCCGAAAGGACAACTATCGCCGCGGCGATAACATAGCCGTTGGCTTCTTCGCCGATGTCAATGTTGTAGCGTATCTCGCCGTTCTCCCAAAGAAATACTATGACGAAAACCGGTATCAGTATTATTCTGAGAAGCGACAGCAAATTCGGTATCTTGGTTATATCTCGTATATTGATCTTCATACCTTGCTCCATCTGATGTCACCGACTGCTGTCGGCGTTGTTGTTATCATTGGTGTCATTGGCGGCGTTGGCGGTGTTGGCGTCTGTCTGCTCGGGAGGGGCTTGGTCGGTATAGGTCGTGAGCTTCTGCACAAGGGCGAGGAGGTCTACTACCTTTTCCTTTGTGACAGGCTCGCTTGCCCTTTTGTCGATATTGTCGCGAATACTCTGTGCGAAGGACACGGCGGCTTCTTCCGCGCGCTTTTCCATTGCCGCGTCTTTTGCGGACAGGACGGGTGCGGGCTTTTCGTCCGGCTCGTCGTCATCGTCAACGCTTTCGTTTCTGTCCATGCGGCGGTTTATCATATTCAGCGCGCAGCCCGTTCCGAGGAGTATCCAGAATACCGGCGCAACGGACACGACCGAGTCGTTGAACAGCCCCGCGGCAAGATAGCCGACTATTCCGAGCATTATTGAGATGCCGAATATCTGTTCGGCGCGGTATTCCTTTTTCAGCGCGTACAGCCGCAGACTGTCGACGAGGTAATAGCCGCAGATACCGAGGAACGCGATAAGCGCAATAAGCCCGTTGGAGAAGAATATCTGCAAGTAGAGGTTATGCGGCTTATCAACGATTATATTGAAGCCTTCGGCGTAGGAATAATACTTCGCGAGGAAATCGTTCTGCGGGAATTCGTATGCGAACGTATCGGGACCGTAGCCGATAAACAGGCAGTTTTTCAGCAGGGGGATAGTTCTCGACCAGATATAGCCTCTCGAGGAACCGATCTTCTCCTTGCCCTTGAAGCCGAATGATTCCGCGTTCACGGGAGTTATGCGTTCGCCTGTCTGCACGTCGACCATGTGTATCTGCTTCTCGTTGAACAGCTTGATGCTGAGGATAGAGGACTCGTTGTCCCAAAACCAGAAGAATATCACATCGTCGTATTCGAGTTCCTCGTCCGACTTGACGAATTGGAGCGAGATACCGTCGAAGCGGCTGTCGCCGATAGAGAGCCGCCCGTCTTTTCCGTAGGTAACGGGGACGGAGCCGCCCTCCGCGTCGGTGAACGAATATGACGCGGTGATAGGCTTATATGTCACTGTGAGCGTGTCGGTCTGCGCCTTGAAGGAAATGCTTCCGTCGTCGTTATGGAGTATTTCCCTTACGGGGAGGGTGGAATAGAGGTCGGCGTCCTCGTCGGCGGGGGTAACTAAGTCGATAACATCGCTGAAGATCGAGGGTATTCGGTCAAACAGCCTTCCGTCCATGGCAAAATTCGCGCCGACAAGCACCACTGCGCCCGCGCAAACAACGGCAAGAGAACGCTTCCAATGCTTTATGATTACCCTTGCGAAAACGATTATTCCCACGACAAGAGCCGCCGCTACGGCAACAAAGCCGCTTCGTGCGGAGCTTCCGACCAGCATGAAAATTGCGAGGATATCGAATATCGCAAAGAGTATTCTGTGCGACGTCTTGCCGTCAAAGATGAGCATGACGGTGAAGAG
>CAMEPN010000284.1 GCA_945931735.1 uncultured Clostridia bacterium | reverse complement strand
ATGCTGACCGAGGATAATCCCGGCACTGCCGAATCGACGGGAAAAATGATCGGTCTTTCGGGGAAAAAGGCTGTGACGGGCAAGCAGATATCCGAGTCGGTAAAATACGGCACCGAGCTTGACCTCGACGCAGACATCTTCGCAAAGCTCACGCCCGAGCAGAAGCTTTATATCATCAGCAAGCTTAAGGCAAAGGGCGAGGTCGTTGCGATGACGGGCACACGCCCGACCGATGCCGACGCGCTCGACCTTGCCGATGTTGGTATAACAATATCGCAGCACACCTGCGGAAGCACATACGAGGCTGCCGACATCATCATGAACGACGACAATTTCTCGTCCGTTGCCGATACCATTGCCGCCGCGCGGCAGATACACCGCAATATAAAGCGCGCTGCTTCGGTGATCATCTCGGGCTTTGTCGGGCTAATTATCATGAATATACTGAATTTGTTCGGCGGTTCGGAGCTTATGCTTAATCCCGCCGTGCTCGCGCTGATATCAATGGTAATACTCCCGTTCGCCGCAGTCGGATATATCAACTGCTCGAGCGATATGGCGTCAATAATGCCTCCGTCCGATTTTGTGACCAGCAGTAAGATAAACCTGCGCTTCGTCGGAAGCTCGGCGCTTTTCGGCGCGCTCTCGGGCGCGGTCGCGATAGCGTCCTACCTCTTTATGTACAACGGCACGAACAGCGGTTATGCCAGAAGCTGTGCGCTTATTTCGTTTGCGTTCTGCACGGCGGCATTCTGCCTGCTCCGTACATCGGACAGCAACCCATTCAAGGCATTCGCTTCCTCGGGAAAAGCGGCGTATATCTGCATGGCGGTGACAATACTGCTGCCGATATTGCTGGTATATATCCCGTTTGTAAATTCCGCATTCGGACTTATGATGATTGATCCGCTTGCGTTATTCATATGCGTCATCACCGGACTTCTTCCTGCGATAGCATACTATTTCATTCGTTATTTCATCAAGTTCAAATAAAAGCAGGAGGCATTAATGAAAAAAATTCTGGAATATATCAAAGCGTTCCTTAGCGGACTGGCATTCGGCATAGCAAACGTTATCCCGGGCGTCAGCGGAGGGACAATGCTGGTTATCTTCGGCGTGTTTGACAGGCTGATGGATTCCATCTCGGGAATAAAGGCGATATTCAATAACATTCTGTTTCTTTTGTCATTCGGAGTTGGCGCGGGCGGCGGTATCATTATGTCGGCGTTCGTCATTTCCTCGCTTTTTGAGAGCTTCGGGGTGCAGACGAATATGTTCTTCATAGGGCTTATTCTCGGCAGCGTTCCGCTTATCGTAAAAATAGGAACCGAAGAACAGAAGGTCAGACCGACCTGCATTTTCCCCTTTGTTATCGCGCTGGCAGCGGTTGTGGCGCTTTCCGTGCTGGAGCAGATGGATCTGTTCCATATCGCGCCTGATGTCGTTGAAGGATTTGATATTGTTGCTTCCGTAAAGCTTATTGTTTGTGCGGCGGTCGCTGCGCTGACTATGATTATCCCGGGCGTCAGCGGCTCGTTTATCATGATGCTGCTCGGCGTATACGAAACAATAATCAACGCAATAAAGACCTTTAACCTGTTTGTTATTATCCCGTTTGCGATTGGCGCGGTCATCGGCATAATCGGCGGCGCAAGGCTTATCTCGACGGTTATCAAAAAGCAGAAGCTCATGGCATACAGCGCGATACTCGGGCTTGTAATTGGCTCGGTTTACGCGATACTCCCGAGCGGTTTCGGGTTCAATCTTTCGACAGGATACGGGTTTGTGTGCCTGCTGTTTGGCGTTCTCGCCGCTGTTCTTATCGACAAATTAGGCTCTCTCGGAGGCGGAAACAGCGCAGAATGACCGCCTGCTGAGGAATTAATTACCGGAATAACAAGACCACTTTCTGACAATAATACTTGTACATTCAAGTATGAGTCAGGGGTGGTCTTTTGTATTATAACAAGGTCGAGATAAGCGGCGTCAATACTTCCAAGCTCAAGGTGCTTAAGGAAAACGAAAAGATGGAACTTCTAAGGCGCGTAAAGCAGGGCGATATGGCGGCGCGCGAGGAGCTTATAAGAGGAAACCTAAGGCTCGTGCTAAGCGTTATACAGCGGTTTTCGGGGCGCGGAGAGAGCGCGGACGACCTGTTTCAAGTCGGCTGTATCGGTCTTATCAAGGCGATAGACAATTTTGACATAACACAGCCCGTAAAATTCAGCACCTACGCCGTTCCTATGATAATGGGTGAATTAAGGCGGTATCTTCGCGACAACGCACCCGTGCGCGTCAGCCGCTCCGTCCGCGACCTTGCGTATCGTGCGATGCAGGCAAAGGAAAAGCTCACGACCGAAAAGGGACGTGAGCCTAAAATAGAGGAGATAGCCAAGGAGATAGGAGTTCCTCGGCAGGACGTAGTTATTGCTCTCGAGGCAATAAGCGAGCCTATCTCGCTGTATGAGCCTGTTTTCTCCGAATCGGGCGACACGATATATGTTCTCGACCAGATAGGCGACCATAACGACGACATGAACTGGCTTAACGAGATATCGCTCAAGGAAGCGATACAGCAGCTTGGCAAGCGCGAAAAGCGTATCCTCAATCTCCGCTTCTTCCGTGGGAAAACGCAGGTGGAGGTCGCAAAGGAGATCGGCATAAGTCAAGCGCAGGTATCGCGGCTCGAAAAGGGCGCGCTGAACAAGATAAAGAACAGAATTTGACCGTCAGTTGCAGACCTTTTCGAGGTCGTCGCGAAGCTGCTTGATTATCCGCTTTTCAAGGCGTGAAATATAGCTTTGCGATATCCCTATTTCATCGGCGACTTCTTTCTGGGTCTTTTCCTTGCAGCCGTTAAGCCCGAAGCGCATTTCCATTATTCGCTTCTCACGCGCTCCGAGCCTGTTTACTGCGTCATGCAGAAGCTGCTTTTCGACCTCGTCCTCAATGTGAGCGTCAACGCAGTCGGTTTCGGTGCCGAGCACGTCGGAAAGCAGCAGCTCGTTTCCGTCCCAGTCGACGTTGAGCGGCTCGTCGATGGATATATCGTAGCGGTACTGACTGTATTTTCTTAGGTACATCAGTATCTCATTTTCAATACAGCGCGAAGCATAGGTCGCAAGCTTGATGTTTTTGTTGACGCTGAAAGTGTTCACTGCTTTAATCAGCCCGACTGTTCCTATTGCCACCAGATCCTCAAGCCATATCCCCGTATTCTCGAATTTCTTTGCGATATACACG
>CAMEPN010000283.1 GCA_945931735.1 uncultured Clostridia bacterium | reverse complement strand
GGGCTTCTTCAAGGGAATTCTCCGCCAATTCAAACCCAACTGCGGCGTAGAATTTGTCTGCCAAATCTGTGCAGTCGAAATCTCTGAACACCCGAATTTCAAACCCGGCACAGTATACAACTTCACCGTTATCGCATTCTCGGGGAATTTCCGTCACCGGAACGCACTCAACAAAATAACCACGGTACTGCATTTCTTCACCCCAATCTGAACTGAAAATCTCTGCCCACATCGAATTTCTGCGCCTGCGCCAAAGCCTGTTCGAGAAATTTTGTATCCAGCCCGACAGACTTGTAGCCCTGCTCGATTATTGAATAATACTGCGGGGACGGGGGCTGCAGCGGCTTGTTTCCGTTCATGATGTACACCATTCCCTCCGTTTCTTCACCTTGAAATTCAAAGTGCAAAATCTCCTTGCGGTAGTATTTCGGGAAGCCCTCGTATACGTCCAGCCGCTTTTCGTCCTGCTCCGAGAGCTTCCACAAAAGCACCGGAACCTCGCTGTCCTGTTTCGGCTCGATAGTTGCATGGTACTTGAACTGTAATTCGTACCCGCAGAGCATTCCCGGAGCAATCACCTCCGAGCCGGGACAGCGCTGCGCCATCTGTTCAAGGTTTATGTTTGAACCGTATGCGATGTATATTTTGTTACTCATATTTCACCTCACATTGAAATATCTGAATTTTGTGTCTGTTGAGAATTGTCCTGCGACTTAATATCTTCACGCTGCTGCTTTAAACGCTCGCGCTGGGCTATTGCGTCCTCAGGGTGTCTCCATGAAATACAACCGTCCAAGTGCGAAATAAGGTGCTTACGGCAATTTTTGAACTCGTCGCCGTTCAGCCCAAGATTTATAAGCCACACGCGGCAGCTATACCGAAGATTATCACTCTCGGAAACTTTGGGAGAGCAATATTTTTTCGTCAGCGCAGCGTTGCTGATTGCAAGAGCCAGCACGATGTAGGAACGAATCACCCCGGCGTGCAGCGTAGAATTAGCAGCGCGCATTTCCCAATGCCCGTCAGCAAAATAGCTGTGAAGGTTCAGAGCATGATAACGGGTGGAGGAGTAGTGATGATACACCTCGCTGGTATCGCCGTCGTACCAAAAGTTTTTCATATCCTCGATAGTGAGATTTTTCTTGTTGTTTATCTTCTCCAGAAACCTCCTGTCCACCTTTTGGCAGTAATATTCGCGCTGATGATTTACCTGCAGGACATCAAACAGGAAATTCTCCTTGCTGGCGAAAATATTCACAAGATTACGCAGACTCTGAGTCGTGTATTTCCCGCCGTCAACATGAATGTGTATTCCGCACTTGTACTCGCCTCCTGTCACTCCTCCGGCTCTGCGCACGGCACGAACCACCTCCTGAAGCAGCGGTATATCCGAATATTCAAGCACCGGAGTAACGATTTCCACGCAGTATTCCCGCGAAGCAGACCTGCCGTCCCGGTTGACCGCTCTTATGCTGGAATCAGAAACCACCGACCATTTCCTCGACTGAGAATCCCTAATGCAATACTTGTCGTAAGCTCCTCCAACATGGTCTGCACATGAATCCAGAACCTCCGAAATAGCTTTTGCGGCAGACGCTCTGGTAAGCCCGGTGCATTCAATTTCCACGCCGAATTTCTGCTGCTTTATCCCGTCATAATCTCCCGACACAGAATTCACCTCCGACAAAACTACTCATTCTGGAACTCCACTGCGCTCTCCAGAGAAATAACACCGTTGATGTGCCGAACCTCGTCCACGCACATTTTGTGAAGCTCACGAACGGTTTCGGAGTCCACCTCGTTCGCCGCAGCAGTCATGTGCGAGAGTTTGCCCAGCTCCACAGCAATCTTAAACAGATTCCTGTTTATGCGCTGCTCCGCGCCATGAACCACAGCGTCCACCGAGGCGGTGATTATCGGCGAGAGGTAATTCACATTGCCCTCGGATTTGAGATAGCCGACATAGAAGTTTATCGCTTTCTCAATGAACTCGCTCTTGGAACGGCAGTTATCCCCAGCGTAGAAATTCTCCACACTGTCCATAGTTTCCGGGAATACCCACAGCGGAAATTTCACCTTGTTCGCAAACGAGCCGCACAACTCATCGGGATTTGGCTTTACAGCGGTACTTTCACCGTTCTGCAACCCCGAATTATTCGATTTTTCCATTTTACAACCCCTTTCAAAATATCTCACAAATCGCATTGCGGCGGGCTTTGCCCGACGCTGTGACCAGGGCGGAACCCCGTCCCTTTAACTTGCATAAAAATCATACCCCGCCCCTTGCGAAGCGAGGTATGATGCCATTTGCTGAAACTCCGTCAGAAACCGCCCAAATCGGCGGGGATATATCCGGAGGTAAAGTTACCCTATCCTGTTCGGAAAGCCTCACACGGCGGCACACGGCTGCCAAAAACGGCTCAGTCTGGTTCCGTTGGGTTCTGCACCTTGCATTCGGGCTTATCTGACGCAGGCTTTTTTGCCGTCATATCGATGAACTCCCGGACGTTCTGCGGTACGGTCTTGCCGTAAAGCTGCTCTGCGTAACGGCTCAGTTCGCATTCAAGCGTGGTGTTCTTCTGCGTGAGGTACATTCGCAGGGCGGATATTTTGCTTTCGGGCAAGGAAATCTGAATCGTATTTTTCATGCGAACCCTCCTCACCAGCAGATGAACTCAAAGCCGGTGTCCTGCTGAACCTCGTCCTGCGTTATCGTCTGCGGCTGCGAAAACTCCTGCACATACTTCTCGCAAAGCTCGTCGGACAGCGAACAGAAATCCATGCCGTCATCGGTCATTTTTTCGCCGCAGATAAAGAAAGGTCCGGCAACTATCCTGTCGCCGAACCTGCGGTTTCCGTCCATGCCTATGAGCTTCGCCTCCTCGTTTCCGACCATTACTGCATTGGGATCGTTGAGGTAATAAATCGGCTCAATAAGACCGCCGACCGCCTCTTTCATTCCCTTGAGGCAATGCTCGATTTCCGTGATGTAAGCGGGCTTGTTCGGCTCTACCATCACGACTTTCATCATTTCAGATGCCATAAAAACTCCTTTCAGAACAGCGTAAGCTGAACATAATTTTCTTGCGCTTCCGGCGCGGTACAGACTTCAGTTTGCTCATTTTCAGAGCAATTGCCCTCGTCAAGCTCCTCGTATTCCTCGTCCTCGTCAGCCGGAATTGATTCCATTCTGGCGAGGATTTCCGGCGAACGGAGCTTCTGCGCCGCGCTCTGGAAGCTTTCAAGATAGCCATTG
>CAMEPN010000282.1 GCA_945931735.1 uncultured Clostridia bacterium | reverse complement strand
AGCTCATCTCGTCAGCCTTGTTCTTGCCGATTGCTCCTGCTTTGGAACAAGGATTAGACCTCAAATCGTAATATTTCACGGCATAGTTGAAGATAGCGTTGAGCTGATTGTAAACGGTTTTCATATAGGTCTGCGAATACCCGTTCGACAGCAGCTCGTTCTCCCAAGCTATGATATTTGCGGGGGTTATCTCAGTGACTTTCTTCAAGCCAAAATACGGCATTATTTTCAGGTCGATTATGTAGTGCTTTGTCCGCAGCGTGTTTTCACGCAGACGAGGGGCAATGCTCTTGAAATACATATCCGTGAAATCCGCAAAGGTGATGTTCAAATCGGCTTTCTGCTCGGACAGGAACGTCCTCAGCCATTCTTCCGCATCGTGCTTTGTTTCAAAACCTCGCTTCATCGTTTCTCTCCGCTTGCCCTGCCAATCGGTGTAGCGAAAGCGTATGTACCATTTACCTGTTTTGGGGTCTTTCTTTGCTCTCATTATTCGGCACCTCCTTCCGCTGCGGTCGAGAAGCCGTAAAGGCACTTTTTGAGATAGGCACGGGGCAGCTTGCCCGCTATCGTCAGGTAGCCCTGCTTTTTCAGCTCTGTGTTCATCTCACGAATGAGCTTGTAAGCGTGACCGTTCGATACGCCCATAACCTGTGCCAACTCGGACGCCGTGATGTAGATACTCTGATTGTCCATAGTAAAACCTCCTTAAAAATAATAACAGGATATTTAATATTTATCGCTGTAAGTACATATTATCACAATATTATATTGTTGTCAATAGATTTTTCTATAATTTTATAAAAATACTTGAATTTTTTATAACATTGTGCTATAATTACCTTAAAGTAATCTTATCAGAGGTATTGTATTATGTCAGAAATAAAGTTTGGTGAGCGTATTCGCACCGTCCGCAAGAACGCAGGGTGCAGTCAGAAGGAGTTCTGTTCGCTGCTTGATATACCACAGTCCACGCTGTCGGCATACGAAACGGACAGAATGCAGCCGACTGTTGCTACACTTATAAATATAGCTACACGGTTCAATGTGTCTATGGATTGGCTTTGCGGCATTGAGAAGAATGTGCCGAGCTTCGGGACAATGGGCGAGGCTCTTTCCGCTGTTTATGATTTAGCGGAGATAGAGGGGCTGAAGATTGACTTTACCGTAAACGACCGTCTGCCCGATGATACCGAAACTCCCGAAAACAAGTGGTTTGCGCAGATGACAGTTTACGGTAATGACACCGCTAACCCCAATAACGCCGATTTCTGCAACGGAATACGGCAGATTTCTGACAACATCAGCGATTTGGAGTCATATTCCATATCCACGGAAACCTACCAAGCTGAAAAGGAAAGAATGAGGGGGTATTACAGCAGCCCCATATCCAAAAAGGACTTTCCCGAACTCACCCGTGAGGAACGTCAGGTAAAGCATATCGAGTGGGTTAAACAGCATTTGGACGAAAAGTGAATATAAAGAAAAGAGCCGCTGCAATCGCAACGGCTCTTAACCTTATACAATAATATTAAATTGTTTCAAATCGGCTCGATATAGAATAAATGAGGTCAAAGTGCGGTCAAAACCCATGCCGAACCCTTGCAAATGGCTCTGTTATGCGGTTTGTTGAGCGCTTTGGTTCACTCCCACTCGTCTTTCTGAAGGTTTCTCCACAGTTTCTGAGTTTACCAACCCGCATTGTTAAGCCATTCGTTTATTTCAATTATACGCAATATATTTGCTGAAAGAAAAAGTGTTGCCAAAATGTTGCCACGGTTTTTGATTGATCATAGCGGGAATTTCAAGGCGCGACGATAGCGACAGTTGCGACGATTTATTAGAGAGCGGAGAGCAACTACCTATGGTGAATTTATTATGCTTTGAGCAGCCAATCAACTGCATTCTTAACCTTGATTCCTTCATAATCACCGAGGGTAAATCTGTCAAGAGTCAGTATGGTTTTGGGATAGTTGTCGCGGATATTTTGCAAGGGGGTGACCTCGCGCTTGAATGTGGTTTCGTCGGTTAGTGAAGCAGTTACCTGATAGTATTCCATAACATCATTTTTCTTGACCACAAAATCCACCTCTGCTGTACCGTTTTTGCCTACATAGACCTCATAACCGCGTCTGCACAGTTCAAGATATATGATATTTTCAAGTGTAAAACCGAGGTCATAATTCCGACGGGGTAGCATATATCTCCTTAATCCGGTATCGGCGATATAGAGTTTCTGGTTCTGCTGGAGAAGCTGCTTGCCTTGTATATCAAATCTCTCCACTGGATAGAAAATAAAGGCTTCGGTTAGCGCGTCAATATAGTCAGAAACGGTATTCGGGCTGACCTTTCTTCCCGATGAAACAATATAGTCAGAAACACTTCTTACGCTGATAAGGCTTCCTACCGAACCGGCGAGGAATTTGCCGATATTTTTGAGCAGGGAAATGTCGTTTACCTTTCTCTTGGTGGTGTCTGGCTCTCTTCGGGTCTGACGTTCTTCTATGTCCTTGACAATTATCGTATTGTATATTCCCTCAAGGTACATATCGGTTTTTTCTTTAGTTCTGTCCATTGCTGCGATATAAGGGAATCCGCCTTCGGACATGAATTCATAGAACAGTTCATCATTACTCTTTCTTGAGGTCTGTAACTGAGCATATTCACTGAAAGACAAAGGCAGCATTTTTATCTCAACATATCTTCCAGAAAGTAAAGTCGCAAGCTCTCCCGATAGCAGATAAGCGTTTGAACCTGTAATGTAGATATCCACATTATCCTTGATATAAAGACTGTCAACCACCTTTTCAAAGCCGTTGACCTTTTGTATTTCGTCAAGGAAAATGTATGTGTACCCATGGGGAGCAATTCGCTCTGAAAGATATTCATAGAGTTTTTTATAATCAAGCAGATCCTCGTATGCCAAGTTCTCAAAATTGACAGCTATTATCTGTTCGGGCTTAACTCCAGTTTCGGTAAGGTACGCTCTATACTGTTCTAACAGGGTGGATTTTCCGCACCTACGAATCCCGGTTACGACCTTGATAATCTTTTCTTCACGCCATAATCTCAGCTTCTCAAGGTACTCATGTCTTGTTACCATACAAACACTCCTTTCGCTATGTTCCCATTATAGCATATTATGGGCAAAATGTCAATAAATATTCCGAATTCGGAAAATACAATGTGTAGTGCTACAATAGATATTGGACAAAGTAAGTGAAAAAAGAATTGAGAGAAAGACCAAAATCTGCTAGAATAAAGTTACCACACCCAATTCAAGTGAAAGAAGGTC
>CAMEPN010000281.1 GCA_945931735.1 uncultured Clostridia bacterium | reverse complement strand
TATTGACAGTAAACTTTGTCTTTGCATAGCCCTGATGAACACCGTCAATTTCACCTTTTTCGTATGCAGCATAGATTTTATCGAAATCATCACCATATGTGTCAATCTCCTGCTGCCTTTTTGCTGTCCATTCACCATCAGCCTGTTTCATCAGAGTATCGAATTCAAGTACGGAGTAAGTTTTCCCTTCCTCAAACACCGAGCTTTCGCTCCATTCACAGGTGATAGTTGGTACAGAGTTGTTTTGATGGGTCGAATGTGTTTCTTGTGAAACAACAGCCGCCTCATCGTGAGGCACCCCGTTCTCCGGCTCTTCCATTGAAAAATCATTATCGCCGAAAAGAGATAATTGCTCAGCAGACTGCTCGGGTTCGATTGTTACAGAAGAATTTTTCTGCCACAGCTTTTCATGCTGATCACAGTTATATAGATAGCCAAAAGCCTCGGAGGATATCTTATCTATCGAGTTGTCATTCAAAGCTTCACCGCCGGAGAAAAACTCAGCGGCTTCTTCATCGGTAAAGCCGAGCGCAGGATTATGTCCTGTGTGCGATGAAAGATCGGAAATAAGCTCTGATACTGCAACGCGGCACATCTCACGGAATTGTGAATAACCGGAGTTTTCCGGCAGGGTATTGACCGCTTTGGCAGCTTCGCTCCAGTCATTGTATTTGTATGGGGCGTTTATCGAGCTGTAGTCTATCTGCTGAAACTGCGCCTTTATGTAATCTTTTGTCCGGACGCATTCCGCAGCATACGTCGAAAACATATCAACATTCAGCGTTATCGGATAATCAAGACCACTTTCAGATATTTCATGGCG
This sequence comes from uncultured Clostridia bacterium, assembly GCA_945931735.1. Classification (GTDB taxonomy): domain Bacteria; phylum Bacillota; class Clostridia; order Oscillospirales; family Ruminococcaceae; genus CAG-115. The sequence goes on along the minus strand of CAMEPN010000281.1, from coordinate 2,475 downwards.
GATATACGTTAAACGGTCGTTTTGCAGACAACTTGGATATTCGTAATGTATCGAAAAACTACGAGCATCGTATATTGCGATCCTGCGGCGTGTTTCGATGTCCTTATCGGTAATGTATCTGCCTGAATCAACAGCTTCGCGTACAGCTACGGCGACCTTTTTCCATGAAAACAGAACCTTCTGTTCACCGCCGACCTCATCTTCGATAACAAGTTCTAACCCCTTGTTGTCGTGGTTGCTCCAACTTACAGGGTTTCCGTCACGGGAACCGCCGCCGATACCGTATTCATTTCTCAGGAATTTGGCAAGATCATCACGGGAAGGAGAGTTCTCTACGATGTAATCCCTTATGCGGAACTTGCCGCCGGAATATCCGCTTCCGTGTATTATTTCATTGTCGAGGAGCTTTTTCGCATAATCACTGTCCGGGTTGATTTCTGTAGGGACGTCCGAAAAAACAGAAACGGTATCCGTTTCATCGGATACCGCTTCATTATCTTCATCTGTCAGCTCTTCGTCATCATACTCATTGAAATCTTCTGAATCTCTGTCAGCTTGCCACGGCTCCGTACTTCCGCCGCCAGCCATGTCACGCTCGTCCGTATCGACTCCCACGCTGCTTCCTGCGCCGCTATATCTGTCTCCGTCCGCTGTTGAACGCTCTCCGAGTAGTTCGGGCTGAGGGTTGTTTTCTTCATTAACGTGCGTGTCGTGCGGTTTCGTGCGGTTTCCGCTTTCTTCCCGATCTCTTTCCAGATTTTCAGATACAGTCCGCTGATATTCACCATATCCAGTGCTGTCTGGTCGAGTTCGTTCATCAGATCTACTGCCTTTCGCTCCAGTGGTGTCATCTGTGCCCGTCCGTAATTCGGAAATGTCGGGTTCAGCAGACCATTCCTGTCCTCCTCGTAGGGGATATCGTAAATGTCTTCCGCATACTCCAGCTTCATAACGTTCATATTCTTTCCTCCTTACAATACCATCTATTTCCCGTAGTACAGTCTGCGCCAGTGCTGTTGCAGCATTGCCAACCTCAATGATTGAGAGGTCTGTGTCGAACTTTTCTGCGTTGGAAAAATCATAGGTGTTCGGAATGCCGCACCTAGCCATGCAAATTAACTCCGCACTTTGACGAACGAACAGGGCTATCCGAGGGTCGTTTGAGATTGCGTTATTTAGTTTGCTATCATAATTATATACTATATCTATATTTTTGTCAAGGGTTTTCTGCAAAAAATCTTCAAAAGATACAGCATTTTCAGACTGTTCGGAGTTGAACTTTCCTACAATGCCGTCTGCAATCCGCTCTGACATCTTCCATTTTGCGTTGTAGGCTCTGCCGTAGGTCTGTCGCACGTCAAACAGGTACATAAGCTGAGTATCGCTTCGGTTTCTGAATATCGCCGTGGAGTGTTCACCGCGCTTAATATATCTGCCGACTTTGTTCCACTGCTCGATTGTTCCGCACATCTCAGCTTTTGGATTCTGCGCCACAAGAAGCATAGCTTCACAGAAACTCAGCCGCCAAAAGTTAGATGTTAGGCGCAGAGTATCTTCCCAAACCTGTGGATCGCGAAGCGTTGAGAGCTTGTGGTCATATATTTTTGCTATTTCATCAAACCTTTTTGCCATGCTGTCCTCCATAATAATTTCGTATTGCTGCCGTCACTATTTCAGTGAGTTCCTCAGGTGATTTTCCGTACAAATATTCCGAAACAACATCTGAGGGGACAGCAATTTTTATCGGCGGCTTTGGTTTTAGTATTTTTACCGCCGCTGCCGCAGTTAGGTCTGCTTCATTGGCAAGTTCTTTTGCGTTTGTCGGTGTGATCTTCATCTCGGGATGCTGCTTGAGTGTTGTTAATATGATTTGCTGTTTATCAATTTGAATTCCCGCAAGTATTTCGGCAGTCATCATATTGATCGTACCATCGTCCAGCATTGCTAAGAACTCGTGCTCAAGAGCATTAAGCTTAATTAATTTTTCTGCCTGTTCAGCTGATATGTTGAGCTCGCCGGCAGCTCTGTGCGCAAGTACTGCGGCAACCCGTATCTGTTCGGATAACTTCAAAGACGGAAAACGCTGTCGGTTGGTTTCAACGACAATACGTTTAGTGTATTCATCTGTAAGGTCATTGTTGCTTCCGATACGACAGGGTACCTTTGTCCACATGAGCTGCTCCGCTGCAGCGCGGCGGCGGTGTCCTGACAGTATCTCATATTCACCATTACCCGACGAATGAACTAGCAGCGGTTCTGTAATACCAACTCGCGCTATGTCGGATTTTAATTCTGACATATCATCACTTTGTTCAAAAATAGGTTTTTTAAATGGTAGAAGTCTTTCAATCTCGATGTTATATGCTTTTTCGTCAAAGCACTTCTCAATGATACTGTCGACCGTTTCTTCTTGAAGTTCTTCAGTTTCAGCTTCATCATAGTCTGACGATACGGCATATCCGTCGTCTGGAATGG
>CAMEPN010000280.1 GCA_945931735.1 uncultured Clostridia bacterium | reverse complement strand
TGATTTCACAAAGAGATACAAAAATCAATGGGGGATTTTCAATTCCCGTACGGGTCACCACACACGTTTGCTCACGAATGGCTTAACTGAATACATCGCCCCAAAATGAACACCTCGGCCGCCGAAGTTGAACAGTGGCGTCGGCGAGAATGAACACTTTCGTCGGCGAAGTTGAACAGTTGAAAGAATCACGGTAAAATGGTATTACACGCGAAAGCGTGAATACTGAAAGGAGGTCATGTATATGACCAATTACCGTGAGATACTGAGGCTGAACAGCCTCGGACTCAACAAGACGCAGATTGCCGGAGTGTGCGGCTGTTCGAGGACAACCGTAATCAAGGTGCTGGAGCTAGCTCAGACAAACCAATTGAGCTACCCACTGCCGGAGGGAATGTCCGACAAGCAGCTGGCGGAGGTTCTATTCCCCACGAGCGCAGCGAAGCCGGATTACAAGATGCCGGATTATGAGTATGTGGCGCGCGAAATGCAAAAGAGCGGCGTTACGCTGAATCTGCTGTGGCTCGAATATTGCGAGCAGTGCAGCAATAATGGTGAAATCCCATATCAGCTGACGCAGTTCAAGAAATACTACCGCGACTACACGCTGAAAAACAGCGCAACAATGCATCTGAATCATAAACCCGGCGAGATCATGCAAGTGGATTGGGCAGGAGATACAGCGGCTGTCATCAATACGGACACAGGGGAGATAATTCCCGTGTATGTGTTTGTGGCAACGCTTCCGTATAGCGGATATTCCTACGTTGAGGGATTTTTCTCAATGGATCAGGAATGCTGGACGGCTGCACATGTGAATGCCTTTCGCTATTTCGGCGGAGTTACCAGGATCATTCAATGCGACAATCTCAAGACGGGTGTGGACAGGCATGGTCGTAATGAAGTGAAGCTAAACAAAGCATACAGCGAGCTTGCCGAACATTACAACACGGCAATACTCCCGTGCAGAGTGCGTTCTCCGAAGGACAAGGCATTTGTGGAAGGAACTGTTGGCGTGATCTCAACATTTATTCTTGCAGCGCTGAGAAACCGCCGTTTTCTGTCATTGACCGAACTTAACGAAGCCATTTCCGAGCGTCTGTATGAGTTCAATCACAAGCCGTTTCAGAAGCGTGACGGCAGCCGTGCCATTTCATTTGAGGAAGAAAAAGCTTTCCTGATGCCGCTTCCGCCCACGCCATTTGAGCTTTCAACATGGAAAATTGCCACAGTCGCGCCAAATTACCACATCACCGTGGATAAAATGAATTACTCCGTTCCTTACGAATACATCAAGAGAAAAGTCGATGTCCGTATGACGAGAAGCACCGTCGAGATATTCTTTGACGGGAATCGTATATGCTCGCACCGCAGGCTGTTCGGAAAACCGAATCAGTACAGCACCAACGAAGAACATATGCTGGCGGATCATCAGAAGTATATTCAGTGGAACGGAGAGCGTTTCATCAAGTGGGCTTCAAAGATTGGCGAAAGCACAGCAACAGTCGTAAAGGCTATTCTTAGCGGATACAAGGTCGAACAGCAAGGCTACAAAGCTTGTATGGGGCTGCTGAAACTCGCAGACAGGTATACTCCCGACCGTCTTGAAAATGCCTGTAAACGTGCGCTTGGCTTTACTCCGCAGCCTTCATATAAAAACATTCAAGTCATTCTTTCCTCGGGGCAAGATAGGCAGGAAGATTCGGCTGTCAATTCAGATACATCCACCAACGAACAGTATGGCTTCACAAGAGGCAATTCGTATTATGGAGGTGTGAAGTAATGCTGACAGAAAATACGCTCACCAAGCTCCAGGAAATGCGTCTGAGCGCTATGGCTGCTGCATTCAAGGAGCAGCTGACCGATCCGAACATTGCGGAGCTTTCTTTTGAAGATCGTTTCGGACTGCTTGTGGACAAGGAATGGCTGACGCGAAAGAATAATCATCTCGCAAGGCTGATCAAGAATGCCCGTTTTTCAGAACCCAATGCGTGTGTGGAAGATATTTCATACAGCTCCGGCAGAAAGCTGGATAAGGCACAGATTGCACGTCTTGCAAGCTGTAATTTTATTTTCGAGCACCACAATCTGATGCTGCTGGGGGCGACAGGGTGCGGAAAGACATACATCGCCTGCGCGCTTGGAATGGCGGCAGCACGGCAGTTTCTGACCGTGCAGTATGTCCGACTTCCTGAACTCCTCACAGAACTCGCTATCTCCAGAACTACGGGTACATTCAGCAAAACAATTGACAAGTACAAAAATCCGGCACTACTTATCCTTGACGAATGGCTGCTGTACCAACTCAAGGAAAGTGAAGCCCGTGACCTGCTGGAGATTGCCGAAGCGCGCTACAAAAAGGATTCGATCATCTTTTGTTCCCAGTTTGATGTACCGGGCTGGCGTGATAAGATCGGTTCGCCGATTATTGCCGATGCGATCTGTGACCGCATCGTGCATGACTCATACAGAATTGTGATCGAGTGCGAGGAATCTATGCGAAAGGTATTCGGTGTCGATAAGGCTGACGCATAATGAGCCTTCGGCTCATCGGGCTCTGCCCGAACCCGAGGTTTTTCGCTTTGGTTTCCAAGTGATGAAAAAGGCGGTGCCGTTCCGCGACACCGCCTCATCACTTGCAAACCTCGCAGGGCGCTCGGGTCGCTCCTCAGCGTTGCCCTATCCTCCCTGTGAGTAAAGCATCATTATTGTAGCATATTGAGATACTTTTGTCAATGCTCAACCTCAGCGACGAAAGTGTTCATTTCGGGCGACGCGACTGTTCAACTTCGGCGGCCGAGGGTGTTCAACTTGAGCGCTATATTCAACTTTTTCCTATTTTAGCCAATTTGGCAGCAGCCAATCTTTTACCATTGGAGTTTTAGAGCTTAATAAGTTATAATCAATAATTTGATATTTTGTAGAGCATTTAATCCGTTACTTTCACATATTATAACATATTATATCACATATTTCAATAGCAATAAAGGAATAGTTCACATATATTTGCTCTGTGTATAGGATAAAATATATTACAGAGGTGGTGGCAACAATGATTGAGAAAGAGTTTTCTCTGCGACTGGCACAACTCCGCAATGAAAAAGGAGTATCGGCTAGGGATATGAGTTTATCAATAGGACAGAATGCAAGTTACATTAACAATATCGAAAATGGGAAAGCTCTACCTTCCATGACGGGATTTTTCTATATCTGTGAATACTTGAATATAACTCCAAAGGAGTTTTTTGATACAGAGGCAAAGAAGCCTGAGAAGCTCCGGGTGATTATGGAAAACCTAAAAAAACTTGACGATAGT
>CAMEPN010000279.1 GCA_945931735.1 uncultured Clostridia bacterium | reverse complement strand
AATGACCGCGGAGGAATGCGCGGCGGAATTTCAATATGTTGACGACAAGGTTTTAGAGATTACGGGGGAGCGCATGAAGTTTTTCCGCCCGCCGTATCTTGCGATAGACTTTCCGATGTGGGACTATATCGACGTACCGTTTATTGCGGGGATAGGCTGCGACGACTGGAACCCTAAGGTGGACGTTGACAGGCGTGTTGCGGTGATACTGAAAAAGGCGGCGGACGGCGCGATAATACTCATGCACGACGCGGAAGGCAATTCGCAGACTGTCGAGGCGATAGACCAAATCATACCCGCGCTCAAGGAGCAGGGCTACAAGTTTGTTACGGTGAGCGAGCTTTTCGAGGAGAAAGGGATAACGCCCGCCGAGGAGATACTGTATTCAAACGTCATGCAGACGGGAACATGGAGCTGAGATATGGAGAACAACAAACCTCTTGCGGCGCTTACCTTTGACGACGGCCCGAACATTTACACCACGCCGCAGGTGATAGAAAAGCTTAAGCAATACGGTGTCGTGGCGTCGTTTTTTCTTGTCGGGGACAACATAACGGAAAAGACCGAGGCGGTAACGCGCAGCGAGTTCGAGATGGGCTGCGAGATACACAACCACAGCCGCACGCACTCTGCCATGCCGCAGCTTTCTCCCAAGGAAATGCGCGCAGAGATAGCCTTTACCAACGAAAAGGTAAAGGGCATAACGGGCGTTGAGCCGCGCTTTTTCCGCCCGCCGTACATTGCGGTGAGCGCGGAGATGTACGACAACATCGACCTGCCGTTTATTGCGGGGATAGGCGCGGAGGACTGGCTGGACGAGGTTTCCGCGGAGCAGCGCGCCGAGAAGATACTTTCGCAGGTCTGCGACGGCAGCATTATCCTCCTGCACGACATGAGGGGAAACTACCGCACGGTGAACGCGCTGGACATTATTATTCCCGAGCTGCTCGCACGGGGGTATGAGCTTGTAACCGTATCGGAGCTTTTCCGCCGCGAGGGAGTGGAGCCTGTCCGCGGGAGGGTTTACAGCAATGTTTTCCAAAAGGGTGAATTTTGATTGCAAAGGGGACGGTTTGGCACCGTCGGGCTTAATAGAAGCCTAACGCTTTACCGTTTTATATCGGCAAATTGAACTTGCCACGCACAGGGCTTTTAGGTGGTGCCTTGAACCACTTTTCTTTATTAAATTGAATTTGTCGTGTTGTCACACAGGGGACGAGGGGACACCCTTCGGGAAAAGGGGGAACAAGAAAATCCGACAAAAATCGACATTTCCCCCTTTTCCCTACGGTTTTCCCCTCGCGCTCCTCTTCCCCTCTCCCTTTTCCCCCTTTGTCGATTTTTCGCGGATACGAAGCATGGGTGTTCTCAACGAGGATAGGTGCGGCGTCGACGCGCTTGGGTCATCTCCCGCTTTATATGCCCTTCTCCGAGCAACAGTCCCTTTGGCGGCTGTAAAGGGGCAGGGAGATTTGCTGCTTTAACTCTGCACACAGGCTTCATTGCGCTCTTTGTGAAAACGCGCTCCGTTAATTCGGAGCGCGTTTGCTTTGCGTAAATTTGTAGTTCCTTTATTTTAGAGAGCGCCTAAATCCCCACGGTTTACGGAACGAGCCAACAAATTGAGCGCCAACCAAAGTGAGAGTACATTAATTCAAGTGACGAGCTATCCGTATTCTGTATATGAAAAACCGATAACAACTCGCGGAGCGAGAATTACCTTTAAGCGGAAAGGGGCGGAAACTTTAGGAAAAGGAAGAGGGAGAGAGGAAGGGGGTGTGGGGGCGAATTTTTTCGGTTTCGCGAAGCGAAATCGCGGACGTTGTCCGCGAAGAAAAAATTTGAGCGTTTGCGGCGGAAGCGTCACGTAGTGACGCGTGTTCAAGCCGCAATTGCACGTAGGGAGAGGGAAAAACTTCGTTTTTCCCTTGCCCGAAGGGTTTCCCCCACTCTCCGTGTGACAACACAAGAAACACAAATTTACAATAAAAGAGGTTCAAGGCACCGCCTTAATATCCGTTAAGCCCGACGGTGCCCAACCGTCAATTTTGCAATAAAAAATCATTCCCCTTTGTTCTTTTTGGAGTGGCGCTTCAGCTTGTATTTGAGCTTGGAGTTTCTGATCTCGTGAGGAATGCTGCGGAAGCGCTGAATGTTGTTCGTCGCGGTGTCCATGAGGGAGAAAAATTCCTCCGCCATGAAAGGCTCCCTGCGCTGGGTCTGACCCGAACGGTACCTCTCGATGACCGCGCCGTAGCGGTCATATGCGCGCTTTACCGACGTTTCCCACGAAATATATACCTCGTTCATCGCGTGGTCGCCTATCTGATGTATCTCGTCAAGATGCGTGCAGGCGAACTCTATCTTCTGCGCGATAGCGGCAGGCTCCGCTTGGGTGAGAATCCCCGTCCGCCCGTCGGTTATGCCCTCGGCAGCACAGCTCCCGTCGATAAGCAGCGAGCCGACTCCGCACGCCGCAGCCTCGCGGACAACGATACCGTTGGTGTCGTATTCCGACGGGAACAGGAAAAGATCGCCCGCCGTGTAATAAACGCGAAGCTCCTCGCGGTCGTATACCGCGCCTGTAAATACGCAGCGGTCGGTAAGCCCTATCTCCTCCGCATAATTCTCTATCTCCTGCCTGTCCAGACCGTCGCCGACAAACATCATGCGGAAGTCGTATCCGTCCTGCTGCGCAAGCTTGAGCGCGTCGAGAATGAGCCTAATGCCCTTGTACCACAAAAGCCTGCCAACAAAAATGAACAGCGGCATTTCCTGCGGGATACCGTATGCCGCGCGAAGCTCCGCCGCGTCGTCTGCGTCCGCGCGTCCGCACGGGAAGTCAACGCCGTTCTCCATGACATAATATTTACCGTCAAAGCCAAGGCTGCGGAGGTTTTCGCCCGCGCCGTGGCTGACCGTCCATACCTCGTCGCAGGCGGCAATGTTGCTCACGACAAATTTTATCGCCTGATCCCCCATAAGCTTGTTCGGAAGCGCACGGCGGATATCAATATCGAATTTCGTGTGGTAGGTTATTATAAGCGGAACGTCCGCCTTTTCGCGCAGTACGCGCGCCATCATCGTCGAGGCAAACGGGCAGTGGCTGTGGATAACGTCAAAGCCGCTCCCCGCAAGCACGTCAAGCTTGCTGCTGCTGAACGGATACCCCGCGCGGTAGCCGCATATCTTCTCCGAAATGGTCATGCTCTTATAGCGCACGACGTCAAACGGGTAATCGTCAACTACCCCGGGATAATCCGGCGTGACTACCGTCGCGCTGCCAAGCTCATCCGAATCCGCTGTCGAAAGCGAGTCTGAAAC
>CAMEPN010000278.1 GCA_945931735.1 uncultured Clostridia bacterium | reverse complement strand
CTCGACAATGCCTTTGTAGTTCGTAACATCAGCGTGATGAACGGCTCCAAGGGCATTTTTGTCAATATGCCGAGCCAGAAAGGCGTTGACGCCGAGGGGAACACCAAGTATTTCGATACCGCGTTCCCACTCAGCAAGGAACTCCGCGCCGAGCTTTCCAACGTGGTTATCGGCGCATATCAGCAGAAGCTCGCAGAGCTTCAGAACAGCGCTTCCCAGCGCGACAGCGAACCGCCCGAACAGGACGAAGATTACTCAAACGAAATGTTTTGACAACAGGAGGAAACACAATGAAGAACATCAGAAACAAGATCACTTTCAAGGCTCTCACTCTCCGCGAGGCGGCAAGGGAGAAGGCTCTCGCACTCAGGGCAAAGGCTCTCGACGCCACCGGCGAGGGCTACGTTGACACAGCGGTAAAGATCATCATCGCCGTTGTTATCGGCGCTCTGCTCATGGCTGGACTGGTCGCGCTGTTCAACGAGGTCATCATGCCTAGAGTGAACACCGAAGTCACCGAGCTGTTCGACGCCGCAGGCTGATCCTGCTTATCTCAGTGCTAAGGGGCGTGGTTCAGACTGCGCCCCTTAACTCTGATGAAAGGTAATGCCAAATGACTATTATCCTTATAATCCTTATCACGGCGGTGCTTTCCGGAATCGTCACGCTGTTTTTCTCAAACGAAATGCTGGTTGGGCTGTACGATGTGGTTTTCAATCCGGGGACTACTCTCGCAGCGATAACCGGAGTGGAGTTTTTCAGCCTGATAATGCCGATAACATACGGCGTGGGAATCAGCCTGATAATTCTGAAATTTTTGAAAAAGGCGTTCGATATCTATGTTCTCTGGACTGACGGCGACCCGGACGCAGACCCGTTTTTACTGCTGACGAACTTTGTCCGTGCGGTGGGAACTGCGATGATATTCCAGTGGCTGTATCAGATTTTTGTGGATATCTGCCGTGACGTCACCGACCAGATAATGTCCGCAATAAGTCATGGGACAAGCCCCACTATTGAATGGGTGAACGCCATCACCAGCATGGGGATCGTGCCGGCGATAGCAGGGCTTATTTTCCTCATCTGCTACCTTATTCTTCTGTTCAGCTTTATGGCACGGGGAATAGAGATGATGGTGATGAAAATAGGCGTTCCGCTTGCCTGCGTGGGACTTCTCGACAACGACAAGGGCGTTTTCCGGGCGTATATCAATCAGTTCGTGAAAGCGTTCATCACGACGATAGTGCAGATAATGCTCATCAAGATCGGGCTGTCGCTCATGCTCAACGCCACCATGCTGTCCTCGCAGAATATCATGTGGGGAATAGCCTGCATGATGGCGGCAATGTCTATGCCAAAGATACTCCGGGAGTTTCTTGTTCCCACCGGCGGCGATGGTCATTTTGGAAACACCGTGTTCCAGACGGTCCACATTGCTTCTCTTGCCAAGAGCGTATTCACAAAGTAGGTGGGCTATGGACACGATAAACACTCTGAGCATCTGTATGCAGGGCATAATTTCCGCTGGGCTGATAATGCGTGTGATTTTCTGTGCAACACGGCTCATGCACGAGGAATATGAAGCAGCCCGGTACAAGAAGCGCATACGAAATTCAGTTGTAATGCTGATAATCGCACAGCTCATATTCCCAATAAAAGAGATTTTGATTTCATACCTCGGAAGCGGTTACTAGGAGGAAAAACATGGACGACGACAAGCTGTATATCCCTTATGGGCTTTCGATAGAGCAGGAATACTTTCCGGGCTTTGGAGGGCGTGAACTGCGGCAGTTCCTTATCGGGACAGCAGGATCAGCGGCGGCAGGCGCTCTGATTCTCATGCTTACCGGACAAATCGCCGCGCTGATAGTTTCAATGCTCATCGGCGCCGCCGGAAGCATGATGGCGGTCAGGCGCGACCCGTACACAAGAATATCGGTCATAGGTCAGGTTTCCGACCTTATCCGGTTCCGCAGGTCGCAGAAGCACTACAAGTATGTCTACAAATCATGGGTATAGATCATACCGTTTTCACACTGCTGTGCGTTTACTTTTTCGGGATATCCCGGCAGGACGTACAGCGGCGCGAGATATCCAACTGCGCCCCGGTGGTGCTTATTCTCTCAAGTCCGTTCATAAGCGCAGTTCCGATTACGGAGCGCATTCTGGGGCTGTTCGGACTGCTTATCCCGCTGGCGGCGGTCAGCATTATCACGAACGGCTTCGGCATGGGAGATGTAAAGCTCTGCGCGGCTTTCGGCTGGACGCTGGGAGCATTCACGGCTTACTGCGCCCTTGCCGCCGCGCTGACCGCCGCCGTCATCGCGGGAAAAATCACACATCAGAAACGACTGCCGCTTGCGCCGTATTTGTGCGGCGCAGGTTTGGCAACGATATTACTTATGGAGGCATTTCAATGCTGAAAAACCGTACTCTTATCGGCATAATCCTGATCGCCGCGGCGATAGGGCTGTGCTTTGGCATTTCGCCGCTTTTCAATTCTATACTTTCAAGCAAAACCAAGATAATCCGGCTCAAACAGGACATTCCGCAGGGCGTTCAGATAACCGGCGCAATGCTGGAAGCCGTTGAGGTCGGCACACTGAACCTCCCGGCAGATATGCAGAACGACCCTAGGCAGATAATCGGGAAGTATACAGTTTCCGCAATGTTCGCCGGGGACAGCTTCACGGACAAGAAACTGTCGGATTCCATAGACACCTCGGACAGTCTGCTCCGCCAGCTCAAGCCGAACGAAACCGCAATGTCAGTCACCGTGAGGTCGCTTGCGAACGGACTTTCCGGAAAGCTCCAGCAGGGAGATATTATCCAGATCGTTTCCGTTGACGAGGACGACAAGGCGCAGATCTACGAGGAACTCCAGTATGTGGAGGTGCTTGCGACCACCTCGGATAAAGGCTCGGACGACACCTACCGCGACGGTGAGGTCAACGCGGACGACGAGGACAGCGGCGACCAGTCCCTTTACGCGACTGTGACGATAATTTTGCAGGACAGGGCGCAGGCTCTAAGGCTTGCGGAATGCGAGAATACCTCGCTCCATGCGGTTTTCGTCACCAGAGGCGACGAGAAATTAAAGGCAGAATGCCTGAAAGCCCAGCTTGAACTTCTCACCGGAGAAATATCCACGGCGGAAGCTGACGGCACTTCTGAACCCGCCGAAATCCCCGAATCCACGGCAGAAAGCGAGGACAGCAATGGATAACAACATCATCGCAGTATACGGAAGTCCGGGTAGCTATAAAACCACGATTGCGCTTTCGCTGGCACGGTGCATTGCTTCAAAGGGGAGCAATGTCGTGATAGTCGGGACAAGCACTATA
>CAMEPN010000277.1 GCA_945931735.1 uncultured Clostridia bacterium | reverse complement strand
TCCGTACTTCCCGGTATCGGCGGCAAATCGTCAAGACTGTTCAGCTTAAAACACCGCAGAAAATTATCTGTAGTTCTGTAAGCTATCGGACGTCCGGGAACATCAGTAAGTCTGCCGTGTTCCTCCAATAGGTTACGCTCAACCAAACTTCGCATAACGCCGCTGCTGTCAACGCCGCGCACCTGATCGACAAATCCGCGCGTTACGGGCTGATTGTACGCGACAATCGCCAGCACTTCCATTGCAGCGGGAGAAAGCGGCGCTTGACGGCGCGTTTCCATTGCCGTTTTTATATACCGTGCGTATTTCGGATTTGTCATCATCTGATAACTGTTGTCGAGTTTGCCTATCATCACGGCGCTGCCCTGTTCGGCGTATCGGTCGTTCAGTCGGTCAATGATACGTTCCGCCGTTTCCTTTTCAATTTCCGCGGCGGCGGCGAGTTTATCGATTTCGATAGGCTCTCCGACAGCGAAAAGCACCGCCTCCACTGCCGCCATTCCCTCGCTGAATTTCATTCGTTTCCTCCCGTGTCGTCCGCGTCGGACTGCTCCCCGGCGGTCGTCTTTGCGTCAGCCGCCGTCGCCATGCGGACAGACGTTCCGTCCTCGGAAATGATTATCCTGCCCTCCTTGGACAGCTCAAGTATCGCCAAAAAAGTCGCGACCTTGCGCGAGCGCGGCTGATGAGCGTACAGATCCTCCATCGGCACCGTGCCCATTTTGCGCAGGCTTTTCAGCACCGCGACTATCCCCGTGAACACCGTAACGTAGCTCTTCGCCACGATAGGCTTAAGCGAGCGCGGGCTGTACGACGCGCGCCTTTTGCTCCGCTCGGACAGCGCGCTGTATGCGAGCAGCAGCTCCTCGGGCTGGTGCGTGCGGTTGTACGTCGGGTCAGTTTCAAGCTCCGTCGGCTCGCGGACGAATATCATGTCGCCCTGCCAGCGCTTTTTCAGCCGCTCCGCCATGGTCTTGCAGAGCGCGTATTCTATCAGCGCGCCCTGAAGCTCGCGCTTCATCTGCTCCGCTTCTTCCTTAGGGAGCAGCGCCGCGGATTTTATAAGAATGAGCCGCGCCGCCATCTCGAGGAAATCCGCCGTAACGTCGATATCCGCCTCGCTCATTCGCTCAAGATACAGCATGAACTGGTCGAGCAGCACGCTTATCTCGATGTCCTGAATATTCAGCTTGTGCTTTTGTATCAGCGACAGCATGAGGTCAAGCGGCCCCTCGAAAATCTCAAGCTTAAAATTAAGTTCCGTCATCGCTTATCCCAAAAAGAACGTCATTTTGTCAAGCAGCCAGTAGATCCCGTTCGATATGATCCCGAGCGGCACCGAAAGCAGCCCCGAAATTATAAGGAAGAACACCACCCAATAGATTATCCTGCCGTTCTTCTCCATAAAATAAACCGCCTTTGCGGGGAGGAAGCTCGCCAGCACATGGTATCCGTCAAACGGCGGCACGGGGATAAGGTTAAACACGGCAAGGTAAATATTTATCGTCGCGGTGTAATTCAGCGCGAGATATACATAGTACACCGTTTCGCTCATTCCGCTCGACGAAAAAGCGACAAGCAGCACTACCTTCTGGATTATGACCAGAACGAGCGAAAGCAGTATGTTGCTGACAGGGCCTGCGAGCGAAACGAGAACGTTCGCGGTGCGCATTGAGGTCTTGCGGCATTTTCTGATGTCGACGGGGGTAGGCTTTGCCCAGCCGATATTGCAAAGGCACATCGCAAGCGCGCCCATCGGGTCGATATGATGCAGCGGGTTGAGCGTTATCCTGCCCTGCCGCTCCGCAGTGTCGTCGCCGAGCCACTTCGCAACGAGCGCGTGAGCGCATTCGTGTATCGGGAACACGACGAAAATGATCACAAAAACCGAAAAGAACGAGATCGCAACGGTGACAAGATCGCCGCGTCCCATGATAAGGTCAACAAGTTCAAAAATAGGTCCTCTCAAAGCGTTTCTCCTTTATATGCTGTTTATGATTATCGGATATTATTGGCGGCAGACGGAAAATCATTCCGCCGCCCATATAGATATACATTTTATATTATATCGCATTCGCGATCATTTTTCAAGGGGTAAACCCGCTTTTTTATATTAAACGCACATCACAGCTTTTTTTGGTGAAAAATGTTGTTTTGTACTTGACAAATGAATAGTGCGGGTGTATAATAATTGCGTAAACACGTTAAACGCGATGATGGGTGCGGCGAATGCCGCCGTGTGCGTAAAAGCTTTTTTCAGAGAGCTGCCGCTTGGTGCAAGGCAGTAAAAGCCCCGTGCATGATCCGCCCGCAGCGGACGGTCCGAACAGCATTTTTACCCAAGTAAGACCGTACGGATTTCCACCGTTATAGGGAAGTGCATTGTTGGATGTACAGAGGCTGAGTTTATGAAATACCGCCCTCTTTCCATTTGGTCTGAGGGCTTTTTTACGGCTCCTCTGCACACGGAAAATTAAGGAGGAGAATAAAATGCTTACTTTAGACAAGGTTTACAAGGCGTCCCATGTACTTAAAGAGGTCATCAGAACCACAGACCTCATCCGCGCTCCCAAAATAAATCCCGACTGCGAGGTTTATCTCAAGACGGAAAATTTACAGGTAACAGGCTCGTTCAAGGTTCGCGGAGCATATTTCAGAATATCCCAGCTCACCGAGGAGGAGCGCGCTAAGGGCGTTATCGCCTGCTCCGCGGGAAACCACGCGCAGGGCGTCGCTCTCGCGGCGACAAAGGCGGGGATAAAGTCCCTCATCTGCCTGCCCGACAGCGCGCCGATATCCAAGGTCGAGGCGACAAAGGGCTACGGCGCCGATGTATGCCTTGTCCCCGGAGTTTACGACGACGCTTATCAGAAGGCGCTTGAGCTGTCCGAGGCGCTTGAAGAAATCCGCAAGCGTCAGGAAGCGGCGATGGAAGAATGGGAAGCGGCAACGGCAGCTTTGGAGGAGTTCGATGACTAAACAAATCAAGGCTTATCTCGCGCTTTTGGAGCAGTTTTTCTCGGTTGAACACGAGGACGAGGAGCTGCTGAAAATGCGCGCCGAGCTGCTTCAGCGCATCGCGTTCTATCAGCACGAGCGGCTTATTCACCTGCTGGTGACGCTGTTTTTCGCGGTATTTTTCCTGATTTCGCTTGCGCTCACGCTGACCGTGGGCGGCTGGGGCGCGATAACACTCACGATACTTTTTCTCGGGCTGCTTGTGCCGTACATAAAGCACTACTATTTTCTCGAAAACTCCGTTCAGAAAATGTACACCTATTACTACAAAATCGAGAAAATCTAAATTTAACATTCGTTCCCCTGCTTTTTACGCAGGGGAATTATTTTTGTTA
>CAMEPN010000276.1 GCA_945931735.1 uncultured Clostridia bacterium | reverse complement strand
AGCGCGGCGATATCTGTATAAGCTGGAACGTCTTTCCCATCAGCTCCGCGATAGCAATGTTCGCGATATAGGACGTGTCCTTTATCGTTGTGATGACTTGGCTAAGCAGCGTGGGAACAATGTTCTTGAACGTCTGCGGGAGCACTATCAGAATTAACGTCTGGAAGAAGTTGAAGCCCTGCGAATACGCCGCTTCAAACTGACCCTTAGGAATGGAATTAAGTCCGCCGCGGACTATCTCGGCAATAACCGACGACGTAAACAGCACCAGAGCCACAATCGCCTTGAAAAGCACTGCCATTTCCGTCCTCGACAGCCCGAAAAATTTCGTGAAATCCGCCGAAAATTCGATGGACGGGAAGAACACCAGACCTATGAACATCCACGGCATGAGCGGGGTGTTTCTGAACACCTCGATATAGGCGATCGAGATATAACGGAAGATATTCAGCCAGCTCTTTGTGCAGTAATTCCTCGCCAGAGCCAGCAGCGTACCGATAAGAATGCCGAGCACAACGGCGAAAAACGCGATACCGATAGTAAAGCCTATGCCCTTTAAAATGTACAGCAGCACGCTGCCGTCGCTTATCATTTTAAGGCTGCCCATTAATTCCGCCATCAGTGCTCCCCCTTTCCGCTGATTATCATGTCAAGCTCTTCGTCGGTCACGTCGTCCGCCTTTTTGCGCACGGGAACCGTAGCAACGTCCCTTGATTTAAGCTTTTTCTCCCAGTGGGAGGCAAGCATGGAGAGCGGGAAGCAAATTACGAAGAAAATAACTCCGCCGATTATGTAGCCCTGACCCGCCGCCGAGCCTGTTCCCTCGCCTACCGCAAATGCGTTAGTGCGGGAAATAAGGTCGACCGCTCCGCCCGCGAGGAACATACAAGACGTATTCTTTATGAGGTTTACAACTTGGTTTACCATTGGAGGGAGAATTATCTTGAGCGTCTGAGGGAGGACGATGTACGCCATCGTCGCTATCTGCCCGAAGCCCTGCGAATAAGCCGCCTCGGACTGACCCTTCGGAACGGACTGTATGCCTGTTCTGATAACCTCGGAAATGTATGCGCCGTGGTAAATCCCCAGCGCGATAATTCCGCAGAGCAGAGCCGAAAAGCCCTGAACTCCCGCAAATGTCACCGCATAGAACAGAAACAGCGCTTGAAGCATAACAGGCGTGTTCTGAATTATCTCGACATACACCCTCGCAACAGCGCGCAGCGGCTTTGTATGGCTAGTTGCCATAAGCCCGACAACAATACCGATCGCCATGGCGAGCATAAGCCCGAAAAGCGCCATAAGCAGCGTTGAAACAGTTCCGTCAATAAAGGTCTGCCGGTGCGTCCAGACAAGACCCCATTTTTCCGCGTCAAACATAAAATCCCGCCTCTCTCGAAATAATGGCGGCAGCAACCGCGCCGCCGCCATTGTTCATCTGTTGTTTTCTCTGTTAGTCAAGACCGAACTCGGATATCAGAGAGCTTATTGTGCCGTCCTCGAGCCAGCCCTTTACAAGGTCGTCTATCTTAGAGGACAGAGGAGAATCCTTCTTTGTCGCAACGCCGTATTCCTGCGGAGAGAATGTATCCGTAATATAGTCGCGGTCGTCGCTCTTGTAGGTTGCAAGAATGGACTTGTCTACGCAGAACGCGTCAACAGTGCCCGCTGTCATAGCGTTGGAAATAGCGGGATAATCGCCGAACTGCTCAAAGGTCGTTCCCTCAACATTAAAGGAGGAGATGTCGAAATCAGCGGAGGTTTCGGGCAGCGCATAATCGCCGAGCAGACCCTTTTCGGTCATTGCCTTTACCAGCGCATAAGCCGATGTGGAGCCTGTCGAAACGCCTACCTTCTTGCCAACCAGACCCGACAGATCGGTAATGCCGTCGGACTTTTCAACAAGCACCGTTACCGCGTCGGTGTAGTAAGGAGTGGAGAAATCCCAGCTCTTCTTTCTTTCCTCGGTGATAGTGAATGTCGCAAGAACGCAGTCAAGGTCGCCCGAATCCAACAGCTCCGTTCTTGTCGCCGCAGTAACGGTCGTGAACTCCACATCGTCGTAGCCGAGGCTTTCCGCGATCTTCTTCGCAAGCTCGATCTCCATGCCCTCGTATTCGCCTGTCAGCGGATCCTTATAACCAAATCCGATTACCGCGTCCTTTACACCTACTTTAAGGATACCGCCTGCCGCAGAGGTGCTGTCCTCGGCAGCGGAGGAGCTGTCCGTATTTCCCGCAGCGGAAGAAGGCTCGGAGGAACCGGTGGAAGAAGTGCTTCCGGAACAGCCGGCAAAAGATAATATCATTGCACCGGCAGCAAATGCTGCAAATAAATTTCTCAGTTTCATAGTTGTTACCCTTTCTCAGTTTTCTTTTTTTATATGATCAGCCGTAAGGCGGGTCAACGGATTATCTTGCTCAGGAATGCCTTTGTGCGCTCGTTCGTGGGATTTGTGAAGAAATGCTCGGGAGTTCCCTCCTCAAGTATCTTCCCTCCGTCTACGAAAACGATCCTGTCTGCTACCTCGCGCGCGAAGCCCATTTCATGAGTAACTACCACCATCGTGAAGTTTTTCTCGTGCGAAAGCTCTATCATTACGTCGAGGACTTCCTGTACCATCTCGGGGTCAAGCGCGGAGGTCGGCTCGTCGAAGAATATAACTCTGTTCTGCATTGTGAGCGCTCTTGCGATTGCAATTCGCTGCTGCTGTCCGCCCGAAAGCGTCGTCGGATAGACATTCGCCTTTTCCTCAAGACCGACGCGCTTAAGATAGGTCATCGCGGTCTGCTCCGCCTCCGCTCTCGGTATTTTTTTCAGCTTCATCGGCGCGAGCGTCAGATTTTCAAGCACCGTCAGATGCGGATACAGGTTGAACTGCTGAAAAACCATAGAGGCATGCACCTTGTTAATGAAAGCCCTGCGCTTTCTGCTCATAAGGTGGATATGTACATACACCTTGCCGGAGGTTGGCTCCTCAAGGTAGTTCATGCAGCGTATCAGCGTGCTCTTTCCCGAGCCGCTCGGTCCAATTATAACGAGCTTCTCGCCCTCCTTGACGTGCAGGTTTATTCCTTTAAGCACTTCAAGATCGCCGAAGCTTTTATGCACATCTTCCAAACGTATCATCTTGCTGTCCTTTCCCGTTGTCCTTTCGCTCCCGATTATCGGGTTTGTTTTTATGCTTACATTATACTCGCTTTTTTGCAAGTTGTCAAGGTTAAAATTGCAAATCCTCGTTAAATTTGAATGTTTTTCAAAAAATTCTTGCAAATTTTACATAGCAAATCCGCCGAAAATATATTTTTTGTGCATATTGCATAATTTATTTTTGTTATTTAAATTTTATATGTG
>CAMEPN010000275.1 GCA_945931735.1 uncultured Clostridia bacterium | reverse complement strand
CAGGTTTTATGTCGGGCAGAATATCCGCGCGGTAATTCGTTCGTTCGACGGCGGACGTGTCTGCCTTAGCCACAAAGAGCTTCTCGGCACTTGGAAGCAGAACGCCGATATGTTCGAGGCGGGCGAAACCGTCACGGGCATAGTACGCTCCATTGAGGAATACGGCGTGTTCATTGAGCTTGCCCCCAACCTCGCAGGACTCGCCGAGCCGCGCGACTGCGTACATATCAACCGCCCCGCAAGCGTTTATATTAAGGCGATAATCCCCGAAAAGATGAAAGTAAAGCTCATCATCGTGAACGCCTTTGACAGCGCCTACTGCGACAATGAGCTGCACTATTTCATTAATTCGGGGCATATCGACAAGTGGGTCTATTCCTGCGAAAACTGCGGGAAGCTGATACAGACTATTTTTTAGTTCCCTTTATTTTGACCCAGTATTCCTTTGAAGCACGCTCGAACTTATTATCGCCGAACGTGTAATAAACCTTGTCCTTTATGCTGTCGGGCAGATACTGCTGCTCCACATAGTGGTTGGGATAATCATGCGGGTACAGGTAATGCTGACCCTTAACCTCCGCGTCTGCGCCGTCGTAATGTACGTTCTGCAAATTGCGCGGAAATTCACCCGTTACGCCGTTCTCCACATCGGCGAGCGCCGCGTCGAACGCGATATGCGCGCTGTTGGATTTGGGGGCAGTCGCCAGCAGGACTACCGCGTCGCCAAGGGGTATGCGCGCTTCGGGCAGACCGAGCTGCATAGCGCTGTCAACACACGCCTTAACGATAGGGATAGCCTGAGGATAAGCAAGCCCTATGTCCTCCGCCGCGATAACAAGCAGCCGCCGCGAAAGCGAGATGATGTCCCCTGCCGCGACAAGCCGCGCCGCGTAATGCAGCGCGGCATTTTCGTCGGAGCCGCGTATCGACTTCTGCAACGCGGACAACAGGTCATAATGCTGATCGCCGTCGCGGTCATAGCGCATATTGCTGCGCTGGGTAAGCTCCTTGGCAAGCTCGAGGTCTACCCTGCCGTCGACGGCAGACAGCGCACACAGCTCGACGGTATTAAGGCTTTTTCTGACGTCACCGCCGCAGCCGTGGCATATATAGCTTACCGCTTCGTCCGAAACGGAATATTCCGTTCCGTTTTCCTTGGCAATTTCGGAAAATCCGCGTCTGACCGCCTTTTCAAGCTCTTCGGGAGATACAGGCGTGAACTCGAAAACCGTGCTGCGCGAAAGAATGGCGTTGTAAATATAGAAGTACGGGTTCTCCGTCGTCGACGCGATAAGCGTTATGCTACCGTCCTCGATATATTCAAGCAGGCTCTGCTGCTGCTTTTTGTTGAGATACTGTATCTCGTCAAGGTACAGCAGAATGCCGCTGCTGCCGTAGAATGTACCTATTTCAGAAACGATGCTTTTAATGTCCGCAGTGGACGCGGACGTGCCGTTGAGCTTATGCAGGCGCATATTTGCCTTTTCGGCGATAATGCGCGCAATGGTAGTCTTGCCCACACCCGAAGGGCCGTAAAAGATCATGTTCGGTATCTTCCCCGATTCAATGACCCGCGCGAGCGGCTTGTTTTTCCCTATCAGATGGGACTGCCCCACTACATCTTCCAATGTGGTGGGGCGTATTCTGTCCGCTAAAGGCATATTACATTCCTCTGTGCTCCTGAAGAAGAGCGTCTATCTTTGCATGTGGGTCGATAACGTTGCTGATAGAGGTGTCGTGGTTTATCGAAGCGATGAAGTACGCGATATACTTGGATACGTCGACTTCCTTGAACCACGGGCGCTTTAACAGCTCGGGCGAACGATAGGTAAGGTTCGTTCCGAAAACTCCGTCCAGCAGACCCTCTTCGTAAGCCTTGTCAAACGACTCAAGTCCGTTGGTGAATATAGCATATGTTGCATAGGCAAAGAAGCGCTTAGCCTCGCGCTTTTTCAGCTCGCGTGCAATATCCAGCATGGATTCACCCGAAGAAATGATGTCGTCCGCAACGAAAACGGTCTTGCCCTTTACAGAGCTGCCGAGGTATTCATGCGCAACAATGGGGTTTCTTCCGTTTACGATAACGGAATAATCGCGGCGCTTATAGAACATACCCATGTCAACTCCCATTACCGACGCATAGAACATATTTCTGTTGAGCGCGCCCTCGTCGGGGCTTACGACCATGAAATGCTCCTTGTCGATTATGAGGTCGGGGAACGCCTTGAACATCGCCTTGAGTACCTGATACGACGGGATAACGTTGTCAAAGCCCATCAGCGGAACAGCGTTGCAAACTCTCGGGTCGTGAGCGTCTACTGTAATAACGTTAGAAACGCCCATATCACGCAGCTCCTGAAGCATGAACGCGCAGTCGAGCGACTCGCGGTAGCTTCTTCTGTGCTGCCTGCCGCCGTAAAGCAGGGGCATGATGACGTTTATGCGGTGCGGCTTGCCGCTTGCCGCCTGAATGATACGCTTAAGGTCTGCGTAGTGGTCGTCGGGCGACATATAGTTTTCCTTATCGAAATACTTGTATGTGCAGCTGTAATTTCCGACATCAATAAGGATAAAGAGATCCTTACCTCTTACGGTGCTCTTGATAAGACCCTTTGCGTCGCCCGAAGCGAAACGCGGGCAGGTCGCCTCGATCATGAAATCATCATAAGGCATTCCGTTGCGGTCAGCCCATCTGATAAGATAGCTGTTTATCTTAGAGGCAAGCTCCTCTGTTCCCCTCATGGCGATAATTCCGAGAGGGGCAACTTCCTTATAATTCTGATATAAAACTTCGGTATTTTTTACTGTCATCATCAAAAAATACTCTTCCCTTTCTAAATCAATAGCGGCAATTATTCATAAAGCGGGTACTTGCCGCAAAGCTCGGTGACCATCGCGCGCACCTTGTCCTGTGTACCCTCGAAATCCTTTGCCGTAAGGTAAATGCACTCGCCGATGACCTTCATGTCATCTTCCTTAAGACCTCTGGTGGTGACTGCGGGTGTGCCTATTCTTACGCCGCTGGTGTAAGCGGGCTTCTGCGGGTCGTTGGGGATAGCGTTCTTGTTGACGGTGATATATACCTCGTCGAGGTGGGTTTCAAGCTCCTTGCCGGTGATATTGAACGGACGGAGGTCAACAAGCATAAGGTGGTTGTCCGTTCCGCCCGAAACAAGGTTAAAGCCCTTTTCGAGAAGCGTGTCAGCAAGCACCTTTGCGTTCTTAACAATCTGCTCGCCGTATGCCTTGAATTCGGGCTTTAACGCCTCGCCGAAGCATACTGCCTTGCCCGCGATAACGTGCATGAGCGGGCCGCCCTGCGTTCCGGGGAATATGGCGGAATTGATTTTCTTTGCAATAT
>CAMEPN010000274.1 GCA_945931735.1 uncultured Clostridia bacterium | reverse complement strand
GCAAGCTGGAATTCAAAGCGAAAGCAGAAAAATTCGCAAAAATAACCGCCAAAACAATCATTTCGGCGGACGGAAATATTTCAAGCATGGGGCAGAATGCCTTCTTCTATGAGTCGGCGGAGGGACTGATTACATCGGTAATTCTTCTTGTAGCAGAGTTCTGCTCACCGGAGAAGCGGCATATAATCAGCGTTTTCAAGCTGATTCAAGAGCTGCTCGCTCCTACTAGCGGCAAAGAGCCGACTGCGTTCCAGAAGCTGATAAATATACTGCCGTCCGAGCATAAGGCGAGGTGGTTCGCCGGAGCTGCGCTGAATTCCTCGGAGCAGGCAATGGCAAGCGTTATGTCAACTGCTCTGTCCCGGCTCAATGCGTTTATTGACTCGGAACTGGAGCAGATTTTGTGTTTCGACACCTCAATTGACGTGGAGGAGTTTTGCAACCGCAAGTCCGCGATTTACCTAGTTCTGCCGGAGGAGGACGCGACCAAGCACTTCCTTATTTCGCTGATTTTTCAGCAGCTATACAGAGAAATGCTGACCGTTGCGGACGAGCGCGGCGGTCAGCTTGAAAAGCGTGTGATGTTCTATGCGGACGAAATCGGTACGCTACCGAAAATAGACGGACTGGAGATGATTTTTTCAGCTTCGCGGTCACGGAAAATCTCGATCGTGGCGATAATCCAGTCGCTTGCGCAGTTCGAGAAAACCTACGGAAAAGAGGGCGCAGAAATTATCGTGGACAACTGCCAATGCACCTTGTTCGGCAGCTTTGCGCCTAATTCCAAGACCGCAGAAGAAATGTCCCGAAACCTCGGAAAGCAGACTGTTCTCAGCGGCTCGGTAACGAAAAGCTCCGGGCGGGACGGCGGCAGCAAGTCGCTTCAGATGATAGAGCGTCCTCTGATGACTGTGGACGAACTGAAATCCATGCCGAAAGGTCACTTTATTGTGATGAAAACCGGCTGCCACCCGATGAGGACTAGGCTCAAGCTGTTTCTACAATGGGGGATTCGGTTTGAGGAGCAGTATGAGATAACGGAGCATTCCGCTCGTGAGGTGATGTATGCGGACAGGCATGAGCTTGCGGAGGCGGTGCAGATGATCTATCCGCCAAAGCCTGTGCCGATGGAGTTCAGGGAGGAGTGCTTGGATAAGAAGCCGCCAAAGATAGAAAAGAAAAAAAAGCCTAAGATAAGATGATTTCTTATATATCAAATTCATCGCCTTTCCACAGTTGGAACAACAGTTACTCATAAATTGTACGATTCCTTACATCAATTGCGCTGAGAGATTCGTTCAAAAAAATACGTTCGTTACCATTGCAAGTGTTCTTGTAATGGTAACGAAAAGTTTCATTGCGCCTGAAAGATGCAACGGATACTTATGTGTGGCGCAGAGGGATTTTTTGTTCAACACAGTGGCACTCATCCTCGCTCTTCGGGCATTCAATATCCGCAGGATTAATGTGTACCATTATGTGCTTGACTTTTAGGAATGTACGCTCAATGTTATCGTGGACAACCTCGGCGATTCCGTGTGCTTCACGGAGCGTATATGAGCCGTTCACCTGTATTTCCACATCGACATAAATCTTGTTGCCGAATACACGAGTATGGAGCAGGTCGATTCCCATTACCTGTTCATTTGCCATTACGCAGTCGTAGATAGCCTTTTCCGTTTCCTCGTCACAAGAGTGGTCTACCATCTTGTTCATTGCATCTTTGAAGATATCCAAAGCCGCCTTTGCGATAAACACAAAGATAACTAAGCTGGCGATCGAGTCCATTATTGGGAAGCCAAGACGCGCTCCCACAATACCCACCAACGCACCAATCGAGGAAAATGCGTCTGAGCGGTGGTGCCACGCGTCTGCCATCAACGCACCGGAGTCAATTTTCTTCGCATAGTGGCGCGTGTACCAGTACATACCTTCCTTTGCGGCGATAGAAACGATAGCCGCAATAAGCGCCAGCATACCCGGCATTTCCAGAACACTGTAGTTACCGCTGATTATCTTGTTGAATGCCTCAATGCCAATGCCAAGACCTGTGAAAAACAACAGAATTGACAAAAGAATAGCCGCTACACACTCCAGCCGCTCGTGCCCGTAGGGGTGCTCCTTGTCAGGCTCTTTCGATGCCAGTTTAATTCCGATAAGAACGACAATCGTACTGAATACATCCGAAGCAGAGTGTATTGCGTCACTTATCATCGCACTCGAATTTGCGAATATACCCGCAAACAGCTTGATTAAAGAAAGCGCCGTATTCTCAATGATGGTGACCAGTGCCACCTTGTTTGCCACCGCTTGGAAATTCTGTTCCGCGGTATTTGTGATAGTTTCGTTGTTCTTCATAGTGGTGTCCTCCGTATTATTAGGTTTCTCCATGCTACTAAAAGTGTGGGGGTATCGTAACCAGATAATCCGAGGATACAAAAACACCCACGAGCAGTAAATCAACAACTGTCCCGTGGGTGTAAATTCCACTGTTACTTATGTAACCCGACTCCATAACTGGCGTTACGGTCTGTTCAGTTTGTACTGTAGATTTATATGCAGTGCAAAGAGTAATTGTAGTATAGCATATCATTAAGGGTTTGTCAAGCGGGAAATATAATTTTTTTTACAGTTTGAGAGTTCATTAGATTTGCTCTCGTTCCGACAGCTTTCAAGTGCGAGCAAGGTACAAGACAACTGCTTGTATCAATGGAGGGATATAAAGCAGAGCACACAAATAATCACTTGGCATGCTTACTGAATATATTTGGTTTTCGTATGTGGGTGTAATAAATAAGAACGACCAAAGAAGAAATCATCTCTCTTTGGTCGTTTGTTCTGTTTGTGATCAGCCCGATAAATGGGAAATTGCTTTTCTTTAAATTAAGAAAAGCAATCCTAAAAACATAATAGCACCGGCAATGTTCCCTTTCGCTGGGAGTTTTGTAGGAAGAAGTATTATCATAATAACCAATGTGTTAAATACACACGCCCACATCGGCAGAGATGTATTACCGGATACTATCATAATAAATAATGTTATCACAAAAGTCAGCAGACCTGCATAACCGACATACATTGTCAGGAAAGTCTTTTTCTGAAACTCCAATACAGCTTCTCTTGCGTCATTTGTTCTTCCGAGCCTTATGTACATCCACTCAACAACGCCGCAGAACACGTGATGTGTTACAATCGGAATTAGGAAGATAATTGCAGATATAAACATTATTACAGAGGCTGTCTTTGAAAATGCAGTCATCCAATTACTCAATTCTAAATAACCAAAGCTGAACATTGTAATTGCTAATGTTCCGAGCAACATTGATGATAGTGGAAATGAAAGAGGCATATCCTCAAACAT
>CAMEPN010000273.1 GCA_945931735.1 uncultured Clostridia bacterium | reverse complement strand
TTGTGCGGATAGAAGTGTTTTTTGCCCCGGCAGAGCTGGGGCAAAAAACGGATTTCAAATGCCCGCTTCGCGGGCAAAAAACACTTTTTCGACAAGCTGAAACTCCCGCCTTTTAGGGCGGGAGCCTGATGTTCATTATGCAAAGCTATGCATTGATATTACGAATAGCGCTTGTTGTAGAGGTAGGAGTCTACTTCCTTTACTGCGAATACGGGAATAATTCCGAGGCAGCTTACTACCGACAGGATAAACAGAACGCCCGCGATGATGTAGTTGTATCCGACATAGCCGGGGTTCGCCGCGATGAAGCTGCTGCGCGCGCTGAATACAACGAAAATGCTCGAGAAGTTGCAGGAAGCGACCACAAGGTACAGAGCCAGCGCGCCGAACTTTGTGAAGCCGTATCCGCCGATAAGCGCGAACGCGAGGAACAGCGTGATGCCGCCGTAAACGATGAAGTACATATAGTCCATCGCGCCCATTACGAACGTGCTATACTGGAGCCTATCCCACATGGTGACAGCCGCAATGGTGAGTATAAAGCTGAGGATAACGGAGCCTGCGCTGATAAGAACAGCCATAGCGGGCTTCTTTTCCTCCGCGCTGAATTTGAAGCTGAACTTGCTCTTTACAAGTCTGAACGCATATACTGCGAGAACCGCGGAAACCACAAGACAGAGTATCATGAATACGGTCTTGATCCACCACGACATCGTCATGCCGTTCTGACCAACCCACTCGATAGCGTCGGCGTCGCCCTGATTTGCAAGCGCCTTTGTGGGGTTGTATGTGGTGAAGATCCACAGAACCTTCTGAATTACCGCGAACAGGTTGGCAAGCGCAGCCGCCGCGCCGAACGCAAGGAAGAAGTAGTTAGCCCAGTCAGCCTCGCGGACGTACATTATCGACGCAACGAGAGCGACCGCCAGCAGCAGTATCAGAACGAAGCCCTGAGTGAGCGCCTGATCGTTCCAGCCGAGGTAGATAGACCAGTTGATGCCGTATGCGCCCATAGCAAAGCTTTCAAATACGACCAGCAGGAGCGTCATCACGAACATAACGCCGCCGTGTATCCCGCGCCGCTTCATGCCCGCTATCTGATCCTTTGTCAGAAGCATATCGTCCGCGTATTCCACGGAATTAAGGTAAACGAAAAATACGCACGCGATAATGCAGATGACCGCGTCGGCAACACCGAATATCCTCATGGAGTTTCTGATGTTAGCGAACGGAACAAGGACGGGAACAAGACCGAGCACAGCCTTAGCGCCGAACACTGCCGTAAGGTAGCTCTTCGCAAACGCAAAGCCCTTGTAGAAGAAGAACGAAAGCAGGATCGGAACGCCCGTTATCACGATATAAATAAGAACTATGTTGAGAATAGTTTCCGAAAGGGACAGAATTACCTGATTTTCAGCCAGCTCCTGCGCGGACGCAAAGGTCTTGCCGAAAAGCTTTACTATGTAGGTTATTCCCTTTTCGTTAAGTTCGGTATTGTTATAAACAGGGGAGATAAACAGCGGATTTATAACAATAAAATAGGTAACGACAGCCTCAATGACAGAAAAGACCGAAATGATAAGCGCAAGCGTCTTATTAGTCAGTCCCTTTGCCGCCGAGGAATCGTTTACAGCCACAGCGTTAGACATAAACTGATCCTCCTAAAACGACCCCGCCGCACATTCTCCCATGCGCGGAGAGGCATGATATAATGCTTCGTATAAATTATAGCACAACTGCCGCTTATTTGCAAGCAAAAAGCACAAATTCTCCTATGCGCTTTTGTACAAACTTTGTGAAAAATATTTGTGCAATTACGCCACTTGACAAATTATCGGCAAAACTTTTCCCGAGAAATCGGGTTAATTTCCCTTAAAAAACAATATTAAGTTACTTTTTCTGAGGAGCGGGGGAATTTCCCGGCTTTGCGGGAGGCTGCTGCGCGGGGTTCGCCTGAATGTTCCCTGCGGCGTTGATATTCTTTCTTAACAGGCGGAGGTCGTTAAGGTCGCGTGCCATAAGCTCCTCTACCCTCGCGAGCATATTGTCCGCGAACGCGTTCGTAGACGTGTGGATATCGTTGGCGCGGTTCTGCGCGACGCTTATCGCCTCGGTAGCGCGGCGGCGCGCCTCCTTCATTACGTCGCTCTCCTCAATAAGCTCGGCGCGGCGCTGCTCCGCCTTGCGGATAATGTCCTCGGCTTCCTTCTTAGCATCGCTGATGATCTTGTTCTTGTCCGCAACGACCTTCTTCGCCTGCTGTATCTCCATGGGGAGCACCATGCGCATATCCGTCACGATGTTGTCAAGCTCGTCAACGTCCACCATGCTCTTTTTCTTGAACGGGATCCTCGTCGCGCTGCGGATTATCTCCTCGAGCATTTCGATGTAGTCGTCGATAGAATATGAATTTTCCATGATATTTATTTCCTTTCGCTGTTATTTTTTTCGTTCAGATTTATGCGGCTTTGCTCGGCGGCGGTGCGTTTTGCGGCAAATTCCGCCCTGAGCCTGCTGCTTATTTCCTCGTGTATCGGCGCGGGAACATATTTCGACAGGTCGCCGCCGAACATCGCGACCTGCTTTACCATGCTTGACGAAACGAACGTCGTGTTAAGGCTCGCGGGTAGGAACACCGTTTCCGCGCGCGGGTTGAGGTCCTTGTTCGTGTGCGCCATCTGGAACTCGTATTCAAAGTCGGACGTCGCGCGCAGCCCCTTTACGATAACGTCGATATCCTCCCGCTGCTTGAAATAGTCGGCGAGAAGCCCGTCGTAGCTCGCTATCTCGACGTTTTCGATGCCCTCCGTGACCTTCCGCAGAAGCTCGCAGCGCTCGGGGATAGAGAAGCTGTAAGATTTCAGCGGGTTTATCAGCACGACGACGATAAGCTTGTCGAACATCTTGGACGCCCTTGTGATGATGTCAAGATGGCCGTTTGTAACGGGGTCAAAGCTCCCCGGGTAGATTGCTGTTTTCATGGGACGCTCCTTTCGTCACTCGTCCTCTGCGGCAGACGGACGGCGGTATATCGTGACAGCCGTTCTTCCGTGGCGGAGCACCTTCGATATTTCAAACCCGCCGCTTTCTCGCGGGAGAACGCATTCCTTTTCATGCTCGCAGATTATGACGCCGTTTTCGGACATCTTCTCTGTCAGAAGCGGGAGCGCCTTTTGTATAAGGCGGTAGTTGTACGGCGGGTCCAGCAGTGCGATATCGAACACCGCGCGGGTGGATTTGAGGAACGCCGAAAACGGCATATTCGCTACCTTTGCCTGCGGCTCAAGCCCCGTAGACTTGAGGTTTTCCCTCACCGCCTTTATCGAAACCGCCGCCGCGTCGACGAAATAGCACTCCTTCGCCCCGCGGCTCAGCGCCTCGATGCCGAGCTGCCCGCTCCCCGCGAACAGGTCGAGCA
>CAMEPN010000272.1 GCA_945931735.1 uncultured Clostridia bacterium | reverse complement strand
GATTGACAGGAATATCCGAGAAAACAAAACGGATATGACTGCCGGAGAACAGCTTGATGCCGTTCTTGAAAGAGTACATACTCTCAATGAACGCAAGGATATTGTTTACGGCAGACTTAT
This sequence comes from uncultured Clostridia bacterium, assembly GCA_945931735.1. Taxonomy (GTDB): domain Bacteria; phylum Bacillota; class Clostridia; order Oscillospirales; family Ruminococcaceae; genus CAG-115. The sequence continues at coordinate 3,303 of CAMEPN010000272.1, read as the reverse complement.
GGGCAGACTTGAAGAGCATAATATCCGAATAGTAAATTTCAGAAACATTGACAAAAGGGAAAATGCACATCTTGAAGAATACTTTAATTCAGAAATAGCACCTTTTCTTTCTCCCGTTATCGTGGGCGAAAGACAGCCCTTTCCATTTCTTAAAAACAAGGATATTTATGCCGCTGCGGTACTTGAAAAGAAAAACGGCAAGAAAAAAATAGGAATAATTCCCTGCGGAAGCGGAGTTATCCCCAGACTTATCGAAGTGAGCAAAAACAGCGGTACATATATCCTTTCCGAGGAGCTGATACTTCATTTTGCGCCGTCCGTGTTCAAGGGATATGTCATCAAGTCAAAGTCGCTGCTGAGGGTAACACGAAACGCGGACATCGACGCGGACGCACTGTATGACGAGGACCTTGACTACCGCGAGTTTATGGCGGATATAATTCGGCAGAGAAAGCGCCTTTCGCCGGTGCGTATCGAGCTTTCCCGTGCGCTGGATGATGAGATAGTTGACAACCTGTGCAGAAATATGGACATTGAGCGCAAGTATGTGTTCCGCAATATGTCGCCGCTGGATCTTTCGTTCGTGTTCGGGCTTCAGGACTATCTACGCCAGAAATCGGAGCTTTTCTACCCCAAGAGAGTGCCGCAGAAGTCCTCGCAGTTCGCCGAGGGCAGACCTGTCCTTGACCAGATACGGGAGGGCGACAAGTTCCTGTGCTATCCCTTCGACAGCATAAAGCCGTTCCTGCAAATGCTTCACGAAGCGGCGGCGGATAAGGACGTTGTTTCCATAAAGATGACCCTTTACAGAGTTGCGAAAAACAGCGAGGTCGTGAACGCGCTTATTGAAGCCGCCGAAAACGGAAAGGACGTGCTTGTCCTTGTTGAGCTGAAAGCGCGGTTCGACGAGGAAAACAATATTGAATGGTCGCGGCGGCTTGAAGCGGCGGGCTGCTCGGTGATATACGGACTGAACGGCTATAAGGTTCATTCCAAGCTGTGCCTTATCACGAGAAAACGGGACGGCGACGCGGAATATTTTACCCAGATAGGCACGGGGAACTACAACGAAAAAACGGCGCGCCTTTACACCGATTTGTGCCTTATGACTGCCGACAGCACTATCGGCAGGGACGCGAACGCCGTGTTCAACGCGCTTGCCTCCGATACAACCGTGCAGGAGTCCGAGGCGCTTCTCGTTGCGCCGAACTGCCTGCAAAATCGGATCATTGAGATGATATACGAGCAGATATCTCTTGCGGAAAACGGAGAGGTCGCATATATCGGCGTAAAGATAAATTCTCTGACGGACAAGCGGATAATCGACGAACTTATCAGAGCCTCAAAAGCGGGTGTGAAGATAGAGCTTGCGGTGAGAGGTATATGCTGCCTTATTCCGGGCGTTGCGGGAGAAACCGAAAACATACGGGTAGTCAGCATTGTGGGGCGTTTCCTTGAGCATTCGAGAATATATATTTTCGGCAGGGGTGACGCGGCGAAGGTCTATATCGCGTCCGCCGATTTCATGACGAGGAATACGCTTCGTCGTGTGGAGGTTGCGGCGCCGGTCTACGACAAGCGTATCAGAGAGCAGATCTTCTTTATGTTCGGCAAAATAATGGAGGATAACGTTCAGGCGCGCGAGCTGAATAATGACGGTACTTATACCCGCGTGGAGAATGACAATGAAAAGGGGAACAGTCCAGAGCTGTTTTTTGATAAGGCTTATGAGCAAGCAGCAAAACAATCTGTTGAATAAATAAGGAGAGAACCTATGCTGTCGACCTGTGTGCATTACAGATTGGGCGGAGATGTTTTGCCAGAATTTCAACGAAAACTGATTCTTGAAAGATAAAAGGATAGACGGGGCGGTTTTGTTCCGTCTGTCTTTTTTGTCATTTTTACAATTTAATATACCGAGATAATTATTTTCTTTAACAGTAATGTGCTATCGGAATTTACACCGCAATGATATAATAATATTTGAATAAGAATGAAAGAAGTGTATAATATGAAAGTATATAATCATTTATATCGGGACAAGCGGAAATTCAATGTTTTCCTCAACGGGACCGGACTTGACCGAGAAAAGCAGGCGCTGGTGCGTATCCACAGCTCTGTACATTCAGCGGAGGAAATGTCCGCTCTGGCAGGAGATATCAAGGAATTACTGCCGAATGCGAACATTATCGGCTGTTCAACTCCGGGAGTTATCTGCGACGGAAAAATTATAAAGGATACCTGCCTTGTATCAATTGCGACATTCGATGGGTGTGATATTGACACGTTCTATTCCGACACGGCGGAGAATGAAAAAGAGCTTTGCACCCGGATTTCCGAACAGCTTGTAAGGGGAAGAAACGGCTTTATGCTGCTGTTTCTTCCCGCTTCTTATACAAAGGGAATAAAGCTGGTGGAGCTGATGAACAAACGGCTGCCCGGAGTGCAGATACTCGGCGGAGCGGCGGGCTTTAAGAAGAAAAAGCGCAATGCGTTCGTGCTAGAGGGCGTAAGGACTTCCGACACAGCTGTCGTCGCTGCATTCATATCGTCGGAGCAGCTTCTGGTGTACGAGAACTTTGTGTGCGGCGCGGATATCTCCGGGCAAAGCCACAGCGTCACAAGGGCGCATAAAAGCCGGATCTTAAGAGTAGACGGACAAAGCGGCGCGGAATGGTATTCCGGGCTGCTGGACAAATCCGAGCTTGAAAATGACCCCGACCTTTCGGTGCTGTTCCCTGTTGTCAGAGAAGCGGACGTCAGAATACCGTTCTTTGTGGACTATGAACGAAGCAGGGAAGGCGGTCTGAAGCTGTCCTGCGAGCTGCCTAAAGGCTCTGAGATATACTCCGGGTACTTCAATCCGCAAAAAACTTTAGAAGAAATGCGCACGGTCTATCACGATACAGAACATTCGCCGTCCGAGATACTTTTCGCGTATGACTGCCAGTCCAGAATGATAGTTATGCATAGCTGCGCAAAGTGGGAAACGGAACAGTTCGCTTCTACCAACATCAGCGGCGCGCTGCTTTCGGGTGAAATTGTCCGTCGGGGAGAAAAGAATTACTATGCGAATTTCACCTTTGCAATAGCCTGCCTTTCCGAAAACCCGGACGCGCACATTCCGCTTCGCAGCAGAGATCTTACCGACCCGTCCGCGATCGCGCAGAACAATATCAAGGCGGTGAATTACCTGCTCGCCTCGTCTAACAGACAGCTGAACAAGCAGCTTGAGGATCAGCGGGACAAGCTGAAAAATTCGCTGCTCCGCAACGAGGCGCTGGGGCTGGAGAATCAGTTCTG